>JBHCFR010000231.1:0-8231 GCA_041801945.1 Moraxella sp.
AAAACAAAAGCGACTGACCAAGCTAGATAAGGCGAAGTCATTAGGTTTCACAAAGTATGTTTCTGCCGATCAGGTGGCGTCACTCATGCATACGGTGATACATAGTGGTGACAGAGTCTGTTTGGAGGGAAATAATCAAAAACAGGCGGATTTTCTCTCCAAATCATTGGCACAGTGCGATCCTAACATCATTAATAATTTGCATATCTTGCAGTCAGTACTGGCATTACCAAGTCATATTGATGTCTTTGAAAAAGGCATTGCCAAAAAAGTGGATTTTTCTTTTGCAGGACCGCAGAGTCTCAGACTTGCCAAACTGGTACAAGAGGAGCGTATTGAGATCGGATCAATCCATACGTATTTAGAGCTTTTTGGGCGATACTTTGTTGATCTGACGCCAAATGTCTGCCTGATTACCGCACAGGCGGCAGATGCACAGGGCAATCTTTATACAGGACCTAATACTGAGGATACACCTCCCATTGTTGAGGCAACTGCCTTTAAAAGTGGCATCGTCATCGCACAGGTCAATGAGATGTTAGATGAGCTACCCAGAGTTGATATCCCTTCTGATTGGGTGGATTTTTTTGTCGTGGCACCAAAGCCTAATTATATTGAACCTCTTTTTACCAGAGATCCTGCCCAGATTACCGAGGTGCAGATACTGATGGCGATGATGGTCATCAAAGGCATCTACGCACCCTACGAAGTCAAACGCCTAAATCACGGTATCGGCTTTGATACTGCTGCCATTGAGCTGCTATTACCTACTTACGGTGAGATGCTGGGCTTAAAGGGCAGTATCTGCACCAATTGGGCATTAAACCCACATCCGACCCTGATTCCTGCGATAGAGTCGGGTTTTGTGGAGACCGTACATAGCTTTGGTTCAGAGGTGGGCATGGAGCACTATACGAGGGATAGACCCGATGTGTTTTTTACAGGTGCAGATGGATCCATGAGATCTAATCGTGCATTTAGCCAGACGGCTGGATTATATGCCTGTGATTTATTTATCGGATCAACCTTACAGATTGATTTACAAGCCAACAGTTCAACAGCGACCATAGATAGAATCTCAGGTTTTGGTGGTGCACCGAACATGGGATCTGACCCGCACGGACGCAGGCACGCCAGTCATGCTTATATCAAAGCGGGGCGAGAGGCGGTTGATGGCAGAATGATAAAAGGACGAAAGCTGGTCGTGCAGCTTGTAGAGACTTATCGTGAACACATGCACCCTGTTTTTGTTGAAGAACTTGATGCTTGGGAGTTGCAAGAAAAAATGAAAAGCGATTTACCTCCCATCATGATCTATGGCGAGGATGTCACGCATGTCGTCACCGAAGAGGGTATTGCCAATCTTCTGCTGTGCCGTACAGCCGAGGAGAGAGAGCAGGCAATTCGTGGTGTGGCTGGATATACACCTGTGGGATTAAAAAGAGATATTGCCAAGGTACAAGAGCTTCGTGAGCGAGGCATCATCCAGCGCCCAGAGGATTTGGGCATTGATGTGTCTATGGCAACAAGAGATCTGCTCGCGGCTAAGTCAATTAAAGACTTGGTCAGATGGTCACAAGGCCGATATCAGCCGCCATCACGTTTTAGAAATTGGTAATGCTAAGATGATATGAGTGGTTGTCATGAAAGATTTAGATTGGTGTTCTCCATCTGATTGTGATGTTATTAAATTAAGGATAAATTATGAAACAGCTGGAATTTATTTTCCCTTCAAAAGCGGCACAGAATGTTCATGAGATTCTCTGTGGTGTCGTTGGTTCTGGCAATTTAGAGGTGCTGGCAACTGCCCATCAGACAGCAGAGGAATGCCGGTTCACGGTTCGGACGTCAGTTGTCGCCTTTGATGAGGTATGGCAGGAAGTTTTAAGTGAATTTGCTACCCGTTATCAAGTGGGGGGGATTCAATTTGAGATGAATGATATGGGAGCAACGCCCGCAGTTGTTACGTTACGACTTGGGCAGGCGGTTGGTTTGATGGAGGGTAAGCGATGAATCATGTTGTGTTAAGAAACAGTTTTTATGAAAAAAGTGCACGTCAGCGAGTTGCACATTTGGTGGATAAAGACAGTTTTGTTGAATTTTTAAAACCCACCAGCACACCCATCAGTCCAAATCTTTTATCGCTTGACATCGTGGGTAGCTTTGATGATGGGGTGGTGATTGGCAGGGCGACGTTAGAGGGCAAGCCTGTTTTTGTCATCGCCGAAGAAGGTGGGTTTATGGGCGGTGCCGTCGGTGAGATTCACGGTGCTAAGATTGTTGGAACGTTATTAAAGGCACTTGATGACAAGCCAGAAGCCGTCATTTTACTCGTGGATTCTGGTGGTGTGCGTCTGCACGAAGCGAATGCAGGTCTTATTGCCATCTCTGAGATCATGCGTGCGATGATTGAGGTGCGTAATGCGGGCATTCCTATCATCACGGTCATTGGTGGAGTGTGTGGTGCATTTGGTGGCATGGGGATTAGTAGCTGTCTTAGCACGCACATCATCATGAGCGAGGAGGGCAGATTAGGATTGTCTGGACCTGAGGTCATCGAGACGGTAAAAGGGGTGGAGGAGTTTGATTCCAAAGACCGTGCCTTGGTGTGGCGTATCACAGGAGGTAAAACTCGCTACTTGCTCAATCAGGTTGATACTCTAACCGAAGATGATGTACAAGAGATGAGAGCGGCAATCATAAAAGCCATGACACCAGCTGGCAAGATGACCTTGACACAACTACAAGCACGTCAAGAAGCCTTAAAAGCTCAGCAAGACAAATACTCTGGCATAAAAGACAGTCCTAAGCTTTGGCAGAAGATGGGCATGGACATCAGTCATGATATCGCCATGATGAGTGCTGATGATGTCAGCAAATTAAAACACCAACACACATCATAAGAGGTCGCCATGAATAATCAAACTTCGCAAACACAAGCCATTTTAGCTGCCTTATTTCCCAACAATCTACAATACACCGTAAAAGAGCAAGTCATCATCGGTTCTGCGACCACGAGCTTTGGTGAGATAAAAATCATTGGTACTGTTGACTCTGCTGCCATCAATCACCACATTGCACTCACCATCGCCGATGAGATTTTGGCTGTGATTGCCAAAGATGAGCAGACGCCGGTTGTTTTTGTTGTAGATACCCAAGGACAGGTGCAGTCTCGTGCTGATGAGCTGCTATGCTTAAATAAAACGTTTGCTCATTTGGCGTGCTGTGTGGACTTATTGAGACGTAGCAGACATCCGAATTTCGCCATCATCTTTGGCGAGGCAGTGAGCGGAGGATTTTTATCTTACGGACTGATGGCAAATCAAGTATTTGCCTTGAATGCTAGTCAGGTGAAAGTCATGGATTTAAATGCCATGTCACGTGTTACTAAAATTCCACTAGAACAGTTACAGTCTTTATCTCAGAGCTCTGCCATTTTCGCCCCTGGTGTTGAGAATTTTTATAAGATGGGGGCAATTGATGAGATTTGGCAAAATCTCTCAGGAGAGCTTATTGATAACGCCATTCAAGCACAGATGGCAAATATTGATGAGTTTATGACTGATAACAGAAGGGTGGTTGCTAAGATGAGACAAGGAAGACTTCTTTGCGATGACATCATCACGCAGCTGATATCAGCGTCATGATTGGCTTAGGAGGTGTTATTTTCATCATCAGTCTAAAAAATGAATGGACGTCATATGAAGCGACATGATTTGGCATATTTGCATTTGGGGCAGAGGTTTTGGCTTTTGGATGGTAGAAGCGATGAGGTGGTGGAGAATTACTTGCGTCAGATGATAAGGCAAGGTGTGCCGTTTACTGTTTGCCGTCAAAATATGCCAACCATCACCAAGCTTGCCACGAGCTGTTTGATTGATGGTGTCAAGTCTCGTGTCAGCCTTGCCATCGAGGGTGACCCCAAAGCGATTACAGCACCCCTAAGCCTTACCAAGATAGGTGTTAGCAGACTTATTAGTGTGCAGTCGCTAATTGATGAATTCGTCAGAGATTGTCAGGCACTGACGGCAGAGGTTTACGTCTATGGCTCATATGCTGGCGAGTATTTAACGGGACTGAACTTCGTTACGGATGGCTCGGATTTGGATGTGTTAATTGTGCTCAAAGATAAAACACATTGGCTCGATCTGTTGGCAGTGATTCGCCAGTTTCAAGATGATATCGTTCGTAAGGTGGGTATTGATGTGGATGGTGAGATTAGAGTGGGTGATGATGATGTCTCTTTTAATGAATTGACGCGCTGTATGCAGGAGGGTATAGATACTGTTGTTGTGAAGAATATTAAGGAGATTACATTAAAGTCCATGGATGAGATTTTCAAAAGGAGGGATTGATGGGTTCAATGGTTTTACCTTCACCTACTTTTCATATGAAACCTGCACCTTGTGTAACACGGCAAGATACTACTTCGTCAAAACTTAGTCTGACCGATGTTTACCAGAGGATTGACGAGATGGCGATCGATGCTCTATATGACGAGATTAACCTTGAATTAAAGCCAGGTTTGGTATGTCCATCCAGTCAGGGCAGTCATAAAGACATGGATTACAATACTTTTATGGCGAGTATTAGTGCACTAAGAGGATATTTTGCACAGATTGCCCAGTATGGATATGAAGGCGTGGGTTTTGATAAGCTTCGGCAGTTGGGTGTGTATCAAGAACAGATGATGCTGGCGGCAACTTGCGGTATTAATACTCACAGAGGTGCCATTTTTAACCTAGGATTCATTGCGGCAGCGATGGGGCGTTGTCTGGCGCAGGAGGTGCCGTTAACGAGCAATACCATCTGTCAGATGATAAAGAGAACATGGCAAGAGGATATATTGTATCGCTTGCCTAGAAATCCGAACAGTCATGGTCAGCTGATCTATAAAAAATATGGCATAACAGGAGCAATTCATCTTGTCGCTCATGGGTTTGAAATCATCAGAGAATTAGCACTGCCTTGCTATTATGCCACCATGAATAACGTTTGGGATGCTCATAAAGCAAAGGTGCAAACGCTAATGATGCTCATCTGCCATCTTGATGACACCAATTTGGCATGGCGTGGCAACTTAGAGGGACTAAGATTGGCACAAAAATTGGCAAAAACATTTTTAGATCAAGGAGGTGTTTTTAGTGAGGGTTGGCAAGATGATTTGCAAAGTATGAATGATGTGTTTGTCGAGCGTAATCTTAGTCCTGGTGGCAGTGCGGACTTATTGGCGGTAACATTATTTTTTGTGAGGGTGCATGATGAGTTTGGTGGTGATATTTAGTGGGCAGGGATTGCAAAAATATGAGCAGCTTGCAGAGTTAAAACAGCAGATGAATGCCGATGAATGGACGGCGTTTGATAAAGCCATCTTCTCTAATAATGCGGAGGCTATTTTTGATAATCTCATTGCACAGCCCTTTATTTTTGCCTTGCAGCACCATCGCTATCACTCTTTGATAAAAAAGGTGGGCGAACCAACGGTTTTGGCAGGCTACTCTCTTGGTGAAGTGAGTGCGTGGTGTTGTAGTATGCAAACAAGCTTTTTTCAGGGGTTGGAGGTGATAAAAATGCGAGCTCACCTCATGCAAGAGGCAATACAAACAGATGGTGGACTGATGTTCATACAAGGCTTAAATAGCCAACAAATGGATGGGCTTATCCAAAGTACGGGCACTTATCTTTCCATCAAGCAAAGTGAGACACGACATATTATCGCAGGCACTAAGAGTAATCTTAATGAGGCTCACGCATCAGCGGTCATGTTAGGAGCAAAACAGGTGAAACCTCTTGATGTCTCTATTGCATCACACAGCCCTCTTATGGGCATGGCGGATGAGCTTTTTTTGCATTATTTACACAAGCAATGTTTGCCAAAGATGACCCTACCTATCATCAGTGCGACGGATGCCTGCAAATACGAGGACAATCATACTGCCAAAACGATTTTGGCGCAGCAGATTAGTCATGTTTTAGATTGGCAAGCATGCATGGAGGTTATTGGCGAGCATCAGCCCGAGGTTATTTTGGAGATTGGACCGGGCAATGCACTTGCAAGAATGATGTCTGAGGTCATGCCAGAGATACCTTGCCGTAGTTATGATGATTTCTGTGATGAGTCGGGGGTGATAGCGTGGTTAAACAAATATTTAGCATGACTTTTCATTCATTAGGCTTACCTCATGTTGTATTTATATGTCAATTCGTGCAATCATTGATGATTGTTATTTATAAAATAGCAGATTTACCAACGAGCCAATTTATTAAAATTGATGGAGCGATATAACGATATAAAGTTGGATTAAGGATTTAATGTAAATAAAGCCTACGAGCACTTCATACAATCTAGACAAATAGTTATTGACCTGCTTTATTAAACTTATGTTTCGTCTAATATCCATTGATTAAAAAAAGGGTCGTCAATCTCGTATATGCCATTGTCTTTTTTAAATATCAGTCCTTTTTTAGATAGTGACCTTATGGCGGACTGTATGGCAGGCGTGGTTATGTCTATGCCCAACTTTTCGCCTAGTCTTTGCCTAGTGCTTTGGCTGTATAGCTGATTTTCACCAATGGCGATCAGCCCCAACATGGCTTGTTGTAGGGCGGTTAATTGGCGATAGGTGGGCGGATATTCTTTAAATTGTGCCATGTCATCTAGTAATAACAGCGTGCGTCCGTTTTGTTTGCCAATGGCATTTAGGGTGTGCAATACGTCATCACTTGCACTTGCTGTAATTCGGCTCTAAACCCCTGTATTTCCACGCTGGACAACTGATTTAGGCTTTTAGCTATCTTGCCTTGCCCGAACATGCTAAGCTCGTAAATAAAGCGTTTTTGGGCGTGCTCACCACTGTCTAAAAAGCTAAAATACTTGATAATCTTGCTCAATCACTAACGGGTTAATGTCTTTTAACAAAAAATTCGGTCTTACCTTTTCTGCGTGGTGCAAAAAAAAGTTAGGGCATGGGATAGGTTAGAATTAAATAAGCCCATCACCTGCTCGGCGAGCTCTTTTCTAGGGTAGTGCCAAATGTCCTGCATGGTTCGCTCTGTTTCATTTAGATTGTAGCAAGCTAATTAGACAAATGAAATCTAAGTCTGTCTATCTGATCATCACCATATCCGCCCAATCGTTCATCGTCTGAATGTGGTAGGGTAGGTGCTTTGCTCCATTGTAGGCCTGACTTGCCTTGTCTGATTTACTGTGGGCAAGTTGCAATTCTATGATTTCATGACTGTATTGTAATTCGTGTAGTTTGGTGCTTGCTATAAAAGCAGTAAGCAATCAGCCATTTTTTCGCCCCTGTATGTCTTACCCATAATTGTAAGCCGTTGCCGTCTGAATGTTTATCAGGTCTGTTAGGGGTGCATTTGTCTGAGGGTTTAAGCCTTTTTATGGCGGTGTCGGTTAGCATGATTTGCTCTTTTGTTGGTATAAGGATTTTTATACCAACAAATATACCAACAATTTACGCGGATTAAAAGGGATTTTATGAAACGCCATGAACACATGAAAAGGGCTAAAAGCTAGAAAAATAAAAGGGTGTAACACATCGTGAAACACCCTTAAATTATTGTTTGGTAGGCGTAAACGGACTCGAACCATCGACCCCCACCATGTCAAGGTGGTGCTCTAACCAACTGAGCTATACGCCTAAAAAGTGGTGTTATTATAGCAGATAATTTTTAAATGACAAGCATTTTTTCAAATTATTATTGATAGAGTGCTAAATACCCAGTCATGATGTCTTGACCCCAAAGTAAGGCAATGATGCCTGCGATGGCAATGTAGGGTCCAAAGGCAAAAGCACGACTCTCACCACGCACTCTCATCAAGATGACACCAACAACAGAGCCGAGTACAGCAGAGGTAAGAATTAAGAAGGGTAGCATACTGACCCCAAGCCACACCCCAATCGCACCGAGGAGCTTAAAATCTCCTGCCCCCATGCCGTCTTTTTTGGTGATGATGGCATAAAGCTTGGCAACCGCCCAAAACGACAAAAAGCCGAGCAGACCCCCCCATACCGCAGAGTCCAGCGAGGTGAAAACATGTTGAGTATTTGCCATAAGTCCCAACATGCCAAGTGGAAATACCAAGCGGTCGGGCAGCAGCTGAGTGTCAAAATCAATGCCTGTTAAGGCAATAAGTATCCACAGATAAATGAGTCCAAAGAGCCCTGCCAGATTGACCCCCAAGGTGTAAATCACCAGTACCGACAATAAAG
>JBHCFR010000232.1:0-7769 GCA_041801945.1 Moraxella sp.
CCTAAGCGACACCGATATTGATCGCCACCACACTACCTCTAGCAGCACTACCAATGCTACCCATCACGCGTGCAACACTACCTCCCCGAGTGACCTCAGCAGGTGCAGGATAGAACACCAAAGGAAGCTGAGATGGCATTTCGGAGAAGACACGATCGCCTTCGTGAATCTCTGTATCAAACGATTGGGTGATTTGGATGCTTGAAACGCCATTACCTGACACATCAGTGACGATACCACGAGCCACCTGTACCGCTTCTAAGCCCATGATAACCCCTGTTCTTGTGTCTACATAAGGTTCAGATTTACGATAAACACCATAAGTCTGACCAGGGGTGAGCAATGCTCCTCTGACATAAATCTTATCGCCCGCTGCTGTGATGACATTGCCTTTTTTAGATGCCAATACATAGGGGGTGGTTTCAAAATCATCAGGATGGACGATAACCGAACGATCAAGCCAGTGGCGGATGCTGTTTAATGGAATGGCAGGAACACCGCCTTCTAATGGATTTAGTAAGACAGGAACTGGCTCGCTCGGTGCTTGCATTTGTTTTTCAATGCCTGCACAACCCTCCCCTGTGTCCACACCCACTAAGGTTTGACCCTTGATGATACACATGATGAGAATATCACCCGGATAGATAAGATGAGGGTTTTTGACCTGCTTGTTGGTCGCCCATATTTCACGCCATCTGTGTGGGGCATTTAGGTATTTACCAGAGATGTCCCACAGTGTGTCACCTTTTTTGACTTCATAGCGGTTGGGGGCATCTGCCTTGATGGTGGGTGCAGGGTTATTTGCATGAGCTGAGGACATCATACCGCCAATCAAACAAGCGGTTATCAGACCTTTTAGGACGGTTAGTTTCATATCATTATCCATTATTAAACACAGTAAGGATGATTTTAAAACATCAACTTACTAAAATCTTGCTTAGCATACCACAAAATGTTAAAAAACATTAAGTATTTTATCGTTATTTGGCGGTAACTTTCCGACAAAAATACATCTTTATCGTCAGCACCTGTTTATCGTCCATATTTTTATGAAAATTTTATCCACCACTCATCCTAGGCGAACCCACATTTCTTATCGGTGTTACTATCATCAGCACTTTACCAAAACTCAAATTTCATCGTTTTTAGGTCAAAAAGCGTGATTAACTCAGCACCAAGACGGGCATATTTTTCCATTGTATAAAAAAGCCATTTTATCTCTAAAATGGCTTTTTAAATTTGGGTCGTTGATTTTAGAGTTTAACAAACTTTTCAATTTCTGCTTTAACTAAGTCTGCTTCATTATCTAACACCACGACTTTTTGGGGCAGCCCCTCAATATCCTTAGTGTGATTGGGTCTTGGTATGTCAATCTCTCCCACCGCCTCCACAATCGTCTCGGCAAACTTGGCAGGCAGTGCCGTCTCCGCCACAACAATGACTTCGTTAGGCAGACGCACTTCACGAGCGACCTTAACACCATCTGCGGTGTGTGGATCGATGAGCTCGTTGTCAGATTCATAGACAGATTTGATGGTGGCAATACGGTCAGCGTGCGTGGATTTGCCAGAGACAAAGCCATAATTGTGATTAATCTCATCCAACAAATCACTGGCGTCAAAACCTTTGCCGCTATTGACATCTGCCCACAACTTATTCATTTTTTTACCATCTTTACCCATCAGCAAATAAATGAATCGCTCAAAATTAGAGGCTTTTGAGATGTCCATAGAAGGGCTTGAAGTAACATAGGTTTCGTTGGGTTTTCTAGGAATGTATTGACCTGTCTTAAAGAACTCATGGAGCACGTCATTTTCATTGGTCGCAACAATCAGACGATGAATGGGTAGTCCCATCTCTCGGGCGATATGTCCTGCACAGACATTACCAAAATTCCCCGATGGCACACAGAAACTTACCTTTTCATCATTCGTTTGAGTGGCGTTAAAATACCCTTTAAAATAATAGACGATTTGAGCAAGAATTCGCCCCCAATTAATAGAATTGACCGTCCCTAAATGGTATTTTTCTTTGAATGCTTTGTCTTGTTGTAGTGCTTTGACGATGTCTTGACAGTCATCAAACATGCCATGAATGGCGATGTTATGGATATTATCATCCATCAAGCTATACATTTGAGCTCGTTGAAATTCGCTCATCTTGCCATAGGGGGACATCATGAATACTTCTATATTATCCTTAGCACGCAAGGCATATTCAGCGGCAGAACCTGTATCGCCTGATGTTGCTCCGATGATGGTTAGACGCTCGCCTTTTTGTTTTAGGACATACTCAAAGGCATTACCCAAAAATTGCATCGCCATATCTTTAAAGGCAAGCGTTACCCCATTGGATAGCTCTAAAATTTTAATACCATCTTTTAAGGTACGGACAGGGGTAATCTCATCTGTGCCAAAAGCCTCTTTGGTATAGGTCTTGTTAATGAGTTCTTTTAAATCCTCTTTTGGAATGTCGGTGGCGAACAAACTCATGATTTCAAAAGCAAGATCGGAATAAGACAGTTCACGCCAAGCATCCAGTGTCTTACGCTCAATCCGTGGATAACTCTCTGGCAGCATTAAGCCGCCATCAGGGGCGAGCCCCATCAGTAGAATATCGCTAAATTTCATCGGTGAGGTGTTGCCACGAGTACTGATATAATTCATGATTTTTCCAAAGTATCTTAAAAATTTCTGTCAAATTTTAGCACAGTTTGCAGTGGGTGTCATACTTTTTGCAATAGTGCATAATAAAAGCCATCACCATCATCACGATTTAATGGCAGGCATTGATAGCCTATGATTTGTTTGATTTGATTGGGTAGGGTTAATGTAAAATCCACGGCTTTGGCATCGGCATTTTTGGCGGTAAAATGCAGCAGCTGGGTTTCATTTTCTCTTTTTAATAAAGAGCAGGTCACATACAGTAAATAGCCCCCAATCGCCAAATTCTGCCAAAGATTTTGTAAGATTTTGGCTTGTAGGTCTACTGCTTGACTAAGGTCTTCTTCTGTACGCAGCAGAGCAATATCAGGGTGTCTTCTAATCACCCCTGTGGCGGTGCAGGGTGCATCAAGTACAATCACATCAAAGGGCTCGTCCGCTTGATATGTCATGGCATCTGCACAAATCACATTCGCCCCCTGTAAATGTAGCCTTACCAAATTCTCATGAACACGCCCTAACCGCTGTTCATCATTATCTAAGGCCGTCATGTGGCTTATGGGCAGCTCCTTAGTCTCTGCCAACTCCAACATTTGTGACAGCTTCCCACCTGGGGCGGTACATGCGTCCAACACCCTAAGACTGTGGGGCAGATCTGCCCCTTTTAGAATCTGCCCACAAAGCTGGGCGTGACGGTCTTGCACACTGACAAAACCCTCTGCAAAATACGGCAAATCACGAATCTTCACCGAACCATCAAGCTTAATCACACACGTATCATTCACACCAAGTGGCAGTATCTCATGAGCGATGTTGGCACTATTTAGGTGCTTTGCATAATCTTCAATGTCAGTGAATTTTGGATTTACCCTAAGAAATATCGGGGCAGATTGCCTTAACGTCTGCCCAAGTGCATCATAATACTCGCCCCAGTCTTGCTTGATCTCTTTGGCAAGATGGTTAGGCAGGCTGTGATTTTTTTGGATTTTTTTGCTAAATTTGTCTTTTTTATCCGCCACTTTTCGTAAAATGGCATTGATAAGTCCTGCACCATAACTTTTACCCAGCGATTTTAAAGCGGTGATGGTCTCATTGATCGCCGCATAATCAGGGGTATGCATGTAGATGAGCTCATACAAGCCCATGTTTAGTGCACAAATTATCCCGACATCATTGGGAGGTGTTTTTATCAAGCTCTCACCGATACGATTTAGGGCGTACCACTGTCTTAGTGTTCCTAATAATAATTCATGAGCAAAGGCTCTTTCGTTGTCCTTAATATCCGTGAACAATTCATCTAATAAGACAGATAAAGAGCATCCTTCATGAATCTTTTCAAGCGTTAGGATGACATTGGCTCGCACAGAGCGTGTTTCATTCATCATCACGCCACCACATCAAAGACATCGCCATCTTTTAACTTATCGCCCACTGATATTTGTTCAGCACTCAAAGGCTTACCACCTGCCCACTGCATTTTGGTCAGATTAATCAGGTGCTGATCCCCCCTGTCATCAGCACCGCACGCCACCAAAATCGCCTTTTTTCCCACACTGATGATGCTGCCTGCCGATTCATTGGTCGTTTGGTCGTGTTTTACGGGCATGCATTCTGTGATTTTGATGCGTTCCCCACGCAAAAAGGTATAAGCGTTTAATGCACGGATTTGACGGTTGATGGCATTGGCAGAATTTTGCCAGTTGATTTCCCCTTCCTCGGTGGTGATTTTTTCGGCATAATTTGCCAAAGTATCGTCTTGTTTTTTGGCATTTTGTTGGAAGTGTGTTAAATCCTTTAACACCGTTATCATCGCTTCACCGCCAAGTTTGGCTAATTTATCATGTAGCGTTTGGGCGGTGTCGGTGTCAGTGATGTCACAGCATGTCTTATAAAGCATGTCGCCTGTATCTAACCCCCGATTCATCTGCATGATGGTGATGCCCGTCTTATCATCCCCCGCCAAAATCGCTCGCTGAATGGGGGCAGCACCACGCCATCTGGGTAACAACGAGCCGTGAATATTAAGACAGCCGTAGGTTGGTGTGTTTAATACACCCACGGGCAGAATCAGTCCATAAGCACACACTATCATCACATCAGGCTGGTAGCTTGCCAATACTTCACGTGAACGCTGTCCAGACTCATGTTTAAGGCTAAAACTAACAGGCTGTTCCACAGGGATGTGATGGATATTTGCCAGCTCCTTGACAGGGCTTTGGCTGAGTTTTTGTCCGCGTCCTGCTTTGCGATCTGGCTGGGTATAGACCGCCACGATGTCTATGTTAAGCTCATCTTGGTGATCAAGCAGGGCTTGCAGGGCGACTTTGGCAAACTCTGGGGTGCCTGCAAAGATGACTTTTCGTTTTTTATCCGTCATACCTCTCCTTTATGGGTGATGGGCGGTCAAGATGTTGGGTTTTGACCCTAAAAAGAGTCGTGAATTATTTGAAAAAACCACTTTTTATCAGCAGCTCTTCGGTGACTGTACTTTGCTTTATTTCACTTTTTTCGCCAATAAGACGTTCTAAGTAGCGTGCGATCAAATCCACCTCTATATTGACCGCTCTACCCACCGTCCAATGTTTTGAAATATTAGTCATATCAGCCGTATGAGGGATGATGTTCAAACAGACCACATGCTCTGAGGGTTTGATACGGTTGGTGGTAAGGCTAATGCCATCTACCGTGATAGAACCTTTATCGGCTGTATATTTCATCAACTCAGGCGGTAGGGCAACCTCTATATAGACCGAGCGAGCGTCTTTGGCGATTTTGGCGATTTTTCCCACGCCATCTACATGACCTGCGACGATATGTCCGCCAAAGCGAGTGGTAGGGAGCATGGCTTTTTCTAAATTTAAGGTATCGCCCACCTTCCATTCATTTAAGGCAGTGATGGATAGAGTTTCACGTGAAACGTCCACCGCATAACTATGATCTTCTATCTCCACCACTGTCAGACAAATGCCATTAGAGGCGATAGAATCTCCTAATTTAACATCCAAAAAATCCATCTTGGGAGCAAAAATGGTCAGTCTAACATCGCCCCCAATTGGGCGGATGTTTGTAAGCGTGCCTGTGGTTTCTATAATACCTGTAAACATAACCTGCCTTAATGAATCATCTTAAAAATTTGGTTTTTTTATGGTTTTAAATCAATGAATTACCACCCCAAATCAGCCTTGACCGCCTAACATTTTCTCATGTCTGATTGTGGATAACTTTTTAAAAACTTCATGGGGGTTTTACGTTTTTTAAACTTATCCACAGTGAAGTGATGTTTCATGTGGAACACCAAACCATTTTTATATTTTTAAATAAATTTATTTAAAATCAATATCTTATAATGTTTTTGATGATTAAATCTTATGAAATAATTTTCATGATTAGAAAGTTATCCACAGTTTCATGTGAAACCTATTTTGGTAAATTTTTGGGTAATTTGTCATGAGCTTAGGTTGTGGATAACTCACTAAACGGATGACTCATTTGGTCTAAGGGTCAGTTTGATGTCTTGTTCCAATTGCTCCACACTCATCAAATTAAAACTTAATCTGTCTTGCAAAAACTCAATCTCATCACCAAACATTGGGCGAGCCGTGGCTCCTAATAAACAAGGTGCCTGATAAATAATGAGCTCATCCACCAATCGTTGGGTCAAAAAAGCCGTGGCAAGCGTTGCTCCTGCCTCCACCAGCACATCATAACAGTGGTGCTCTTGGACAAGCACGGTTAATAACTTAACCAAATCGTCCCGCCAAATCAGCGTATCGGGGTCATCAAATACGATAAAGTCATCCTCTTTATGCAAACGCTTTGATCTGTCTACCACCACGATTTTAGACTGGGGAATGGCGGTTTGACCGATATTATCAAGATAAACCTTAGGCAGACGCACATTTAAACTGGGATTATCCGCCAAAATCGTCCCAGAACCTGTGATGATTGCCCCACTTTTGGCACGCAGCTTTTGGACATCTAGGCGAGATGCCTGACTGGTAATCCATTTGGACTGCCCGTTTTTCATGGCAATACGACCATCAAGACTAATGCCCATTTTTAGGCGAACATAAGGAAGTCTTTGTGACATCGCTTTTAAGAAGCCTGCATTTAGATGTTTGGCTTTTTCTTCACACACCCCAAGCGATACAGTCATACCAGCATTTAACAGTTTTTCAATTCCTCTTCCTGCCACCTTGGGGTTAGGATCAAGTATCGCCACCACCACACGACTGACCCCCGAGCCAATCAATGCCTCTGCACAAGGCGGTGTTCTGCCTGTATGACTGCATGGCTCTAAGGTCACATAAGCCGTCGCTCCCACCATGTCTTGACCACTGTCTTTGGCATAAGCCAATGCAAAAACCTCCGCATGAGGATGACCTGCCTTTGGGTGAAATCCTTTGGATATTATTAAGCCATTCTTAACAATAACACAACCTACGGCAGGGTTAGGGCGGGTGGTAAATTCTCCTTTTTTAGCTTCATCCATCGCCACCCTCATGAAGCCCTCATCTTCTGGCAGTGTGGGACTTATCCGAGACTTTAACTCGTAAGATAAAAGTTCATTCATCGGCTTTATCATCTTTGATGTCGCCCTGACGAACAGGGGTGGTAAAATTTTCAAGTTCAGTTTTAAAGGCCTCAATATCCTGAAAATCACGATAAACACTGGCAAAACGTACATAGGCGACATCATCAATCTCTTTGAGCTCTGCCATCACTATCTCCCCTAGTATTTTACTAGAAACCTCTCTTTCTCCTGTTTGACGTAAGCGTTGTTCTATTCTGTGTACGATAACATCTATTTCATCAATGCTGACAGGTCGTTTTTGCAGTGGCAGTGCCATGGAGCGGCGAAGCTTATTATAATCATAAGGTTCACGCAGTCCATTACTTTTAATGATGCGAGGCATGACCACCTCCATGACCTCAAAAGTGGTAAAGCGTTCGCCACATTCCGTGCATTGACGACGACGGCGAACCTGAGACCCCTCAGCAGCAAGGCGTGAATCAATCACCTTGGTATCTATGGCACTACAAAATGGACAATGCACGTCTGCCTCCTATTTTCCAATACAAAAACTTGAAAAAAATTCGCCCCAC
>JBHCFR010000233.1:0-21654 GCA_041801945.1 Moraxella sp.
CTTGCTCTAACTGCCTGTGGTGGCGACAAACAGCAAGCAGAAAAAACGGCTGCTCCGGCAGCGACAGGCGGTGACGCCACAGTAGCAGGCGAAGCACCAAAACGCCCAGAATGTATTGCCCCTGCCAAACCAGGTGGCGGATTTGACTTAACGTGTAAGCTGGCTCAGTCAGGTTTGCAAGATTTGGGCTTGCTTGATAAACCCATGCGTGTTACCTATATGCCTGGTGGTGTGGGTGCGGTGGCTTATAACAAAATCGTTGCCAATGACCGCAAAAATGGCGATGCCATCGTGGCGTTCTCCACAGGTTCTATCCTAAACCTATCACAAGGCAAATTTGGTCAATTTACCGAAAAAGACGTGCGTTGGCTTGCTGCGGTTGGTACTGACTACGGTGCAGTGGCAGTGAACGCCAACTCTCCCTATAAAACACTAGACGACCTAGTTCAAGCCATCAAAAAAGACCCCAAATCGGTCAGCTTCGGTGCAGGTGGCAGTGTCGGTGGTCAGGACTGGATGCAAACAGCCATGCTTGCCAAAGCTGCTGGTATTGATCCAAACACGATGGGCTATGTTGCTATGGAAGGCGGCGGCGAGGCAGTAACTGCCGTCTTGGGCAATCACATTCAAGTGGTGTCATCAGGCATTGCAGAGCTCATGCCACACGTCAAAGCAGGCAAATTAAGAGTGCTTGCGGTATTTGCTGATGAGCGTCTACAAGGCGAGGGCTTTAAAGACTTGCCAACTGCCAAAGAACAAGGTTATGACATTTCATGGCCGGTGATTCGTGGATACTATATGGCACCAGAAGCCTCTGATGCTGCTTATAACTGGTGGAAAGGACAGTTTGATAAAATGCTGGCTGACCCCAAATTTGCCGAGATTCGTACCAATCGTGAGTTACTACCATTCTCTATGACGGGCGATGAGTTAACCAAGTATGTGTATGCAGAAACCGAAAAACTGCGTGCCTTGTCTGCCGAATTTAACTTAGTAGAAGCTGGTGGTACGCCTGCTGCTGCCCCTGCTGCCCCAGCCGAAACTGCTGCCCCAGCACCAGCGCCTACGGCAACCCCGACTGAGGCACCAAAAGCAGAAGGCACTGCCACAGCCGCCGCTCCTGCTGCTGCACCTGCCGAACAAGCCAAGTAAGGCGATTTTGAGCATAAAAAACCAATCCTTCTACTAGGATTGGTTTTCTTAAAAGGAAATTTTATGGTAGACCGTATATTTTCGGGGCTGATGCTCTTGGTGTCACTCATCATGATTGGCATGGCATGGAGCTATACCGCACCGATTTCTTATGACCCTATTGGTCCGCGTCCTTACCCCATCATGCTGTTATCACTACTTGCCATATTAAGTGCCATCATCGCATTTCGTCCTGCCAAATTTGCCGAAAAGATAGATTTGGGATTAGACAAGCCAATCATCAAAAACTTGATATTATGCACCATTGCCATGACACTCTATGCTGTTTTATTTGAAGTGTTGGGTTATGTTGTTGGCACGACACTCATGGCGTGGCTGATAGGCGTGTTATTTGGAGGTAAGTGGCACAAGACGCTGATTGCCTCTTTGGTGATGGCAGTAGGCACTTATTATATGTTTAATGGACCTCTTGAAGTTAGCTTGCCAGCAGGCATCTTAAAGCCGATTTTGGGTTAATTTTGGGGTAGTTAATGGAAACTTTTAATTTTTTAATGCAAGGCTTTGCCATTGCGACCACGCCCCAAAACCTGCTGATTGCACTCATTGGGGCATTCATCGGGACGATTGTGGGCATGTTGCCAGGCTTAGGACCGATTAATGGCGTGGCGATTTTATTGCCGATTGCTTATGCCATGGGATTACCTGCTGAGAGTGCGTTAATCCTGCTGGCAGCCGTTTATCTGGGCTGTGAGTATGGTGGGCGTATCTCGGCAATTTTAATCAATGTTCCGGGGGATGCCGCTGCCATCATGTCTACCTTAGATGGCTATCCGCTTGCCAAACAGGGCAAAGCAGGCATTGCTTTGTCATTGTCGGCGTTTAGCTCGTTCATCGGTTCCATGATTGCCATTACAGGGGTGGTGTTATTTGCCCCAATCTTGGCGAATTGGGCGATATCTTTTGGACCTGCTGAGTATTTTGCCTTGATGGTTTTTGCCATTACCTGTCTTAGTGGTTTGGTGGGTGATGCCCCCATCAAGACAGCCGCCGCCGCCTTGATTGGACTCGTGCTTGCGACCGTGGGTGTGGATGCAGTAACAGGCGTGTATCGTTTTACGTTTGGGTCGGTTAATTTGACCGATGGTATTGCCTTTACCACCATCGTCATCGGCTTTTTTAGCGTCAGCGAAATTCTAATCATGCTAGAAGGCACCAGTGCAGGACAAAAAGCCCTAGAACAGGGCAAGCGTGGCATGGTCAACCTCAAAGAGTTCATGTCATCAGCAGGTGCCATCGTACGTAGTGGTTTGACAGGCTTTGTGGTGGGAATCTTGCCAGGCGCGGGAGCAACCATCGCTTCTGCCATGACTTATTCTAATGAGCGTAAGATTGCAGGTAAGGATGGTAAATTTGGTCAAGGTGATTTGCGAGGCATCGCTGCACCAGAAGCTGCCAATAATGCTTCTGCTTGTGGTTCGTTTGTTCCGATGCTGACACTTGGTGTGCCCGGTTCAGGGACGACAGCGGTCATGATGGGTGCTTTGACCCTGTATAACATCACGCCTGGTCCGCAACTGTTCGCTGAGCAACCTGACATCGTTTGGGGGCTGATTGCATCACTGTTTGTGGGTAACATCATCTTGCTGATTCTAAACTTGCCTTTGGTGAAGTTTTTTGCCAAACTGCTTGATGTGCCTAACTATATCTTAATCCCTGCCATCGCTGCGGTCAGTTTCGTGGGCGTGTACTCCATTCACAGCACCACCTTTGACCTGATTTTGATGATTGGATTGGGTATCTTTGGTTACTTCTTACGCAAGCTAAATTTCCCTTTGTCGGCACTGATCTTGGGTTATGTACTTGGACATCTCATGGAGTCTAATTTACGCCGTGCCTTATCCATCTCACAGGGCGACTTGGGGATTTTATGGCAAAGTGGCATTTCTATGACACTATGGGCGTTGGCAATCGTGATGGTGATTTTACCGATTTATCGTGCGATTAAAGGCAAGAGAGTGAAAAAAATCGCTTAATCCAACATGACATCTGGTCTTATCCCACTCAAAACCTCCGGCATGGTAGGGCGTTGAGTGGGATTTTTATGGCGTATCAAACAGCATCAGCCTGTATGTTTGTGACATAATGGACATGGCAGCACCTAGCCATGCACCACATATCATCAATTAAACTCAAAACAAACCCTGTTAAGTTTCCGTTCGTTTTTTGCTCATTGGTGAGCTTGGGAAACCTAACAAAAAACCATTCAACCCGCAGGCACAGCTCAGGACGAGTGGCTTTGTTAGATTTTGGAGTTAAATGACTATAACAGTAACCCACCAAATACAGCAGCAAGGGCGTTAAAATCCGCCCAGCCATCCAAATTTGACCGCATTGTCATAAATGATTTTTAGGGCAATGACGGTCAATATCCATGGCAGGGCAGATTTTAGCCATGGCATGGGCAGACGGTTTCGCAGTTTGACACCCGCCCAAGAACCCAAAGAGGCTGATAACACCATCAACAAAATCACCTGCCAGTGGTCAATGAAACGAAACCCCAATCCCACGTACACGGCTATTTTTAGAGCATGAACCAAAGACACCATGAGAGAGCCAACCGTCACCACCACGTCGTTATTGTCGTACTTTTTTATGAGTAAAGCCATGTGCAGAGGACCGGGTGCTCCCACAAACAAGCTAATGCCTGCCTGCAAGAACCCAATGAGGTAGAAACTTTCAAGGCTTTTTAATAAGCGATTGACGAGTTTTGACCACTGCGTCAATAAAATATAGACCGCAATAAATAAGGGAATCAGGTCTAACTTGATGAATTTGATGGCGACACCAAAGACTGCCACGCCTAGGATTGCCCCAATAAAAAAGGGGCGAAAATAAGTCCAGTCCAAATCACGACGACCAAACCACACCCGACTGACGTTGCTGGATAATTGTGCAGCACCATGTACAGGAATGACGACGGCAGCGGGCATAAACATCGGCATAAGCCCAAGCAAAATCATACCACCGCCAAGCCCTGTGATGCCTGACAGGGTGGAGGTCAAGAAGTTAATGAGAACTAAGATGATGTCGTTTAGCATGCACTACTCATAGGGATTGCTGATGCCAAGCGTCGCCAAAATCTGTATCTCAAAGCCCTCCATCTCATCTTGTTCCTCTTGCCCAAGCTCGTGATCAAAGCCAAGCAGATGTAAAATACCGTGAACCACCAAGTGCGTCAAATGATGCTCTGCTGCCTTGCCCTGCTCTTGGCTCTCTTTGATGATGACGTCATGACAAATCACGAGCTCACCTAGAGGGACGTCATTCATCATCAAACAGACTTCATGAGGCAGCCCGCTTGGATAAGATAAGATGTTGGTGGCGTAGTCTTTGGCTCGTGCATCAAGGTTTAGCTCTCTGCCTTCATCGCTGCCACAGAGGTAGATGTCCAGTGATTTTGGCAGGGCCATCCAGTCTTGATAAGGCAAGTCATCATCATGAAAATACGGCAAAGACACGCCATCTTGGAGCTTATGATACATGACGGCTAAGGTTTGATTGAAAATATGCTCCAATCTTGCCCTGTCGTATAAAGATGAATCGGCAAGGTCTGCCATGTCATCAGCAAAACTCAGTGACAGCTTAACTGGATGTGTCGTCATTTTTATTATCATCTTTCATGCTGTTTAAAAAAGACAAAGCGTTTAGGGTGCGATTTAGCTCTTGTTCTTGTCGTTGTTTTTTGCGAAGCTCGGCCCGCTCGCTTTCTGCTTGATTTTCTACCACTTCATGAGCATCGTAAGCATCAATGATTTTTTGCACCAAATGATGACGCACCACATCACGACTGGTAAAGTGGGTGATGTGAATGTCATCGATGTCTGCCAGTATTTTTAGGGCTTGGGTCAGTCCTGACTTATGTCCACGGGGCAAATCCACCTGAGAGGTATCACCGGTGATGACCGCCCGAGAACCAAAACCAAGACGAGTCAAAAACATTTTCATCTGCTCTGGCGTTGTGTTTTGTGCCTCATCTAATATCACAAAGCTGTTATTTAGCGTCCGTCCACGCATATAAGCAAGCGGTGCAACCTCGATGATTTGACGCTCTAACAGCTTGCCGACTTTCTCAAAACCAAGCATCTCATACAGGGCGTCATACAGTGGACGCAGATAGGGGTCAATTTTTTGGGTCAAATCGCCCGGTAAAAAGCCCAGTTTCTCGCCTGCCTCTACGGCGGGGCGTACCAGTAAGATTCGCTCAATCTCACCGCGTTCTAACATGTCCACGGCAACAGCAACGGCAAGATAAGTCTTGCCCGTACCCGCAGGACCTACCCCAAAAGAGATGTCAGAGAGCAGAATGTTACGCACGTATTCAGCTTGGTTGTGTCCTTTTGGGGTGATTTTGCCTTTGCGAGTAGATAGACTCACAGAAAGGGCGTTTTGGGTGGGGTGGGTATTTCTGGCAAGGCTTGCTTGGATAAGAAGGTGCAACGTCTCTGGGGGGATGTCGTCAGTACTCTTGGCGGTGTCGGCAAGCTCATTTAGGACGTATTGGGCACGTTCAATCTGTGTCAAATCGCCTGTCAATATGAAGTCATTGCCTCGATGGATGATGCTGATGTCAAGGCGGTCTTGTAAGTATTTTAAATGCGTGTTGTATTCGCCAAGCATGGTGCGAAGTTCGCTTGGCGTCACATCAAAACTAAGAGTGCGAGTTAAGCTCAAAGGCAGATCCTTTTTTTAACGATGAATAAAAAGATGAATAAAAAGATGGATGAAAAGATGGATGAAAAGATGGATGAAAAGATGGATGAAATAATCGCTGTCACATGATATATGCTTGCAAAGACAGAAAAATCAAGGTCGCCCTCTCCCTTTGCCATCTGAGCCCTCTTTACCTCTAAGCCCTGTCTGTGGTCATCATCACGGCTTGACTGATATCAGATAATCTCTCACGCACCATAAACAGCCTATCAATGCCTAGGGCGGTACCACTACATTTGGGCAAATCATCACAGGCTCGGGTGAGATGGGTGTCAATGGGGATTTTGGGCAGTCCAAGTGCTTCACGCCTTTGATTGTCGTGCCAAAAGCGTCGCAGCAGCTCATCACCATCGGCAAGTTCATCATAGGCATTGGCAATCTCTATGCCATTCATGTACAGCTCAAAACGCTTGGCAACATCAAATCCGTCAGGGTCTTGTTGTACTCTTGCCAAAGAGGCGGTTGCCACAGGATAGTCGGTGATGAGCGTGGGTAAATCAAATCCTAACGTCGGCTCTATGAGATGACTAAATAATAAATCCAGCCAACCCTGCTTGTCATCACCCATGTCAAGCGTGATGCTATGTTGCTTGGCGGTTTGTCTTAGGGTGGCGACATCAGCCAAGAAAGGGTGAATGCCCAGATAATCCAAAAATGCTTGGGCGTAGCGATAGCTTTTAAAGGGCAGATGCTTATGCAGTGCCACGCCAATCAAGGCATTTAGCTCATCTGCCAATTCCTCCAAATCAAAATTGGGGCGATACCATTCTAGCATGGTAAATTCTATGTTGTGTTTATGACCTTTTTCATCATCACGAAACACCTGACAAATCTGAAAAATCGGCACTTGATAATCTGCCAGCACTCGTTTCATGGCAAACTCAGGCGAGGTGTGCAGATAGCCTGTTTTTGCCTTGCCTTGTTGGGTGAAATTGGCACTGACACTCTGTATGAAGACGTCTGTATTGCCATGATGAGAGAGGATGGGTGTGGTTATCTCTAAGAGGCCACGACCCATCAAAAAACGGCGAATGTCAAAGAGCATCTCTGCCTTACTAATCGCCAAATCAAGTGTCATGCTCGGGCGATAATCATCAAGGCGGCTCATGTCATCAGGGGTGTTAGTCATAACGCCATTCTCTTTTTAGGGGGTAGTCTTTTCGCAGCTGATCAAAGGCTGCCCCATGGACGACATCGACAGAACAGGCTTGGCGTAGGGCTGCATCGTCGTTTAGGATGTCATAATAGGCTCTTAGTAGGTCGTGATTGCCGTTTAGAAGTTCAGCTTTTAAAGCCTGCCATTGGTAAGGATTGGGGGGTAATAACCGATCCATCTGCTCTAATGGGGGCAGATGAAAGTGCTGACAAAATGCTTGATAAACCATGTCCGTACCTCGAAGTTTGCCATCTAGGGTGTAGCCTGCGATGTGAGGCGTGGCAATGCTAAGCCTATCTAACAGCCGCTTATCAATGATGGGCTCAAAAGCAAAGACGTCTAGAATGACCTGTAAGCCTCTGGTGTCAATGGCAAAAATCAAATCCTCTTGACAGATAACCTGCCCGCGAGAGGTATTGATTAACAGAGCACCAGATTTTAGTTCGGCAAGCGTGGATTTGTCAAACATCTCAAAGGTGGGGTGGCTGCCTGTTTTGGTCAAAGGGGTGTGAATGGAGATGACGTCACTGCCAGTGAGTAAGCCACCAAGCTGACTGTTATTAAGCTCTGAGAGGGGCAGATAAGGATCGTACCCCAAGATGTTCCAGTGCAGATCATGAGCGTACTGACACAGCGTCTGACCAATGTTGCCAAGCCCAATAATCCCAAGCGTGATGTTTTGATGAATGAATTGGGGGTATTTGCTTAAAAT
The DNA here is from genome assembly GCA_041801945.1 of Moraxella sp. Lineage (GTDB taxonomy): Bacteria > Pseudomonadota > Gammaproteobacteria > Pseudomonadales > Moraxellaceae > Moraxella. The sequence continues at coordinate 7,791 of JBHCFR010000233.1, forward strand.
GGCGGTGATGACGTATTGGGCGACCGAATGCTTGCTTGACCCTTTGGCATTGGCAAAAGCAATGCCATGAGCATGGAGAAAATCATCACTGACATGATCTGTGCCGATGGTGGCTGAGCCGATGAATTGAATGTTTTTTGGGTTGGGGATGTTTTGGGCGTCAATGGGTGTGACCGAGCGAATCAGCAGGGCGTCAGGGTTGTATTGGTCAATGGCAGCTTGGTGGATGTCACGCCCCTTTAACTTCACCAGTAGCACATCTTGATGAGCAAAATAATCGTCTAAATGGGCGATGTTTTCATCAGCTAAAATGGTTATCATAAAGCATCCAAATAAGTGGGTGGCATAAAATGATGACAGGGCGAGAGGGTGTCATCTTTTTAATCAGGGCTTATTGTCTTGTCTGTCGGTATCGGCGGCTGGTGTGGACGTGCTTTTCGCCAACAGAGCAGCATCATCTGTCACAAAGGGTTCGCTCTCTTTTGGCGAGAAAATCTCATCTTTATGATGACTGATCCACTCACGCCATACGGCAAGGGCGATTGCAAGCACCACAGGCCCGATGAACAGCCCCACAAACCCAAATGCCGTCAACCCCCCAAGCACGCCGATGAAGATGATGATAAAAGGAATCTTGGTAGCACCACTGATGACAATCGGACGAATCAAGTTATCCACCCAGCTGATCACCAAAGTCCCCCACAGAGCCAGACCGATACCCTCGGCGGTATGCCCCTGAGAGAGTAACCACACCGCCACACCGCCCCAAGCAAAAGGCGTACCAAAGGGAACTAGGGCAACAAAAAAAGTTAAAATCGTGAGAAGGACAGGGCTTGGTGCCTGAGCAAACGCATAGCCGATACCAGCGAGCAGTGCCTGAGCCAGTGCGGTCAGTCCAATGCCGTACACCACCGCTTGGGTGGTCGCCCCCACCGAATCAATATAGCCGTCAATGCGGTCGCCGATGATGTTACGCAGGGCTTGCCTGATTTGACGAATCAGACTTTGACCGTCTCTATAAAAGAAGAATAAGGTCATGAGTGCCATGCCAAGTTTGGCAAGGTTTTTGAGCGTGGCATCAAAAGCAATCTTGCCATAATACAGATGCGACTGCACCCAACCACGCACCGCCTCCATCGTCGCCTCAGGGTTCTTATTGACCTCCCAAAGCGTGTCTTTGATGGCCTGTCCGATGACAGGTAGGTTCTTGATTTGGTCGGGCAAATCCAAATACCCTGCTTGTAGGCGGCGGATGACCGTGGACATGAAGCTCACCACTTCGTGTTGTAGATAAAAGATGCCGATAATCAGGGGAATGCCAATCATGAGTGAGATACAAAAGGTCATCAAAAAAGCACTAAAACTTGGGCTAAGACGAACCTTGGTATGAAAAAAAGTATAGACAGGAAAGGTCACATAGGCCAAAATCCCCGCCCACAGTGCAGGCACGATAAAAAACTGCACCACCTTAAAACACAGAGCGATGAGCACGACCAATAAAGTCAAGGCAAGCAGACGTTGAATGACGAGTTCTTTATTCCATTGTTCTATCATGATGGGCGTATCTGTTAATGTGCAAAATCTAAGGAGAGTTTGGGTAAAATTGGCATAATTACAGGCGTTATTATGCCAAAAAATTCACGCCTTCGCTTGATAATTTTGTCGCTTTTTTGGTGTTTGTGTTGCACAAGTTTAAATGGGTTTGACGGTCGGCACCAGACGGTTAAGACCATTGGCAAAGGCGATTTTGTCTTTATCGCTGTATGGTTTTTGTCCGCCCATTTGTCGTGGGTCAAGGACGTTTGTACCACGTAAGGACTCCATGAAGTCACGAACATTTAACTTCGCTTTGATGTTCTCTAAGCTAAGCACTTCGCCTCGTGATGTCAAGACTCTCGCCCCACGCTCTAAGACGTCATTTGCCAGTGGAATGTCCGAGGTGATGACCAAATCGCCTTGGCTGACGTTTGCGACGATAAAATCATCTGCTTTATCAAAGCCTTGTGAGACGACCACCGAACTTAGATAAGCCGATGGCGGTAGCTTGATGTGGTTGTTTGCCACGAACACCGCTAGCACTTGGGTGCGATTGGCGGTTTTGATGAGGATGTCTTTGGCGATGGTGGGCAGGGCGTCTGCGTCTATATAGATTTTCATGGCATGAGTCTTTGTTTGGCGATGTCAAACCACGCTTTGTCTTGCTCAATCCCGACAAACTGCCGATGGGATTGCTGGCAGGCGACACCTGTGCTGCCCACACCCATAAAAGGGTCTAAGATGAGCTCATCTTCGTTGCTGTGTATTAAGATAAGCTCACGCATGAGTGCCACGGGTTTTTGGGTGGGATGTTTGGTGCGTTCTTTACCCAGTAAGGTGGGCGTCTGGAAGAATCCACGCTGATAGGGTTTGTCAGTGGGCTTATTAAACACCCATTTGCTGTTTTTGGATTTGACCGCCCAAATGATGAATTCCATGTCTTGCACGTATCTGCGATGAATGTTTCTTGGCATGGGGTTTTGTTTTTGCCAAATCATCACGTCTTTGACCACGCCCCCAAGACGCTCTATTTTGCTTGTGATGTCAGAGATGAAACGGTAAGAGCAGAAAATCACGAGCGAACCATGAGCATCCAAGATTGGCATGGCGTATTCAAGCCATAAGGTCGGGTCAAAGTCCCAATCCCATTCCCCAAAGTCCACGCCTTTTCTGGGGTTATTCATCGTGTGAAAATTATTGGTGGATGAGATGGCGTAGGGAGGGTCGGTGATGATGTGGTGGACTTTTGTGTGATGGTGTGCCATGTGTTTTAGTTGAGACACACAATCTGAATTAAATAAATGCAAGCTGCTCATCCGTCATCTCTAACAGTGAAGATAATTGTGATTGGAAGATGGCAGGAAAATCTTGATAAAAAGACGCCCTGTCATAAAAAAGGGGTAATTGGTATTTTTTTGACATGTCATGAATGTTTAGACAAATAAAAGCAGAATGATGGCTTTCATGAAGGTGGTGCTTTTGCTTGTCGTTAATTTTGAGGATTAACTTAGGATTGGTTTTTAGCTCATGCAGCACGACACGTTTTGGTAAAAAAAAGATAAAATCTGCCTTATGTTGTTTGAAACTCGCTAACTGTTTGTCAAAGCTGTGATGATAAAAATAATAAAACACGCCCAACATGTTTTGGCTAGATGGCGAGAAATATTTGCCGTATTTATGAACACAAAATAAGGCATTAAAACATTCAAAGGAGTTTGGCGAATCTTCGATGTTGGCGTTCAACGCTTGGACTGACAAATGACTTTGTTGCACCAATGAGCCTGCCGACATCAAATCAATTCTCACGTCACCGTATTTTTTAAAGTTCATGCTGTACTGAACATCCATGGTGCACAGCAGTTGATGGTCGTGGTTGGTGATTTTTAAATCAATGTCGTTGCTTGCCTGATTGTTTCTAGTGATGACATAGTCCGTCAGACACGATTGCAAAATCTGACAGGCAGCATCTTCTAAATAGTCATTGATGGTGGGGTGATATTGGTTCATCTCATGAGCCGCTTCATAAAAGGAAGTTCGCCTGCATTCGCCTAGCCCTCATCAAGATGTCTTGGCATGCCAGCCATCTGTCAGAGAGTGAGCAATGCTTCAATCTGCGAGGCCGTGCTGTCATTATCATCACTCATGATGGTGATGTGCCCGATTTTGCGACCTGCCCGCTCGCTTTTGTGATAGTGATGAAAATGCACGCCAGAGGTGCTAAGGACTTCATTGATGTCAGGATAGTTACCGATGACATTGAGCATCACAGACGGCTTGATGATGCCTGTATCACCAAGGGGCAAGCCTGTCACCGCTCGCACATGGTTTTCAAACTGGCTCGTGTTCGCCCCTTCTATGCTCCAATGCCCCGAGTTATGCACCCGTGGGGCGATTTCGTTGGCGATGAGCCCTGTGTCTGTGACGAACAGCTCTAAGGTCATCACGCCCACATAGTCCAAATACTCCAAAAGCTTTTTGATGTTGCTTTGGGCTTGGGCGGTCAGCGACTCTGCACCCACGGCAGGGGCGATGGTCTTAGAGAGAATGCCGTTTGTGTGGTGATTTTCCACCAGTGGATAATAGGTGATGTCGCCCCCGTGTCCACGCACGGCGATGATGGAGACTTCGAGGCTAAACGTGATGAACCCTTCGGCTATCAAGGGAGCGGGCATGGCACCGCCTGTGACTGCACCGCCAAGCTCATCCCAAGCGGCCATGATGTCTGATTGATGTTTAATGACAAATTGTCCTTTACCATCATAGCCGCCACGAGAGGTTTTTAGAACCAGAGGCAAGCCTAAGCTGTCGCAGGCGATTTGCAATTCGGTAAGCGTGCTAACAGACATATAAGGCACGGTGTCAATGTCAAGCTCGTTAAACAGTGCCTTTTCGGACAGGCGGTCTTGGGCGACGGCTAGGGCATGAGGGGGTGGATAGATACCTTGTTTTTCGCTAGCTAAGCGGCTAGCGGTGGCGACAGGGGTGTTTTCAAATTCTAGGGTAAAGATGTCGCTGCCTGCGATAAACTCATCAAGCTCGCCTGTGGTGTAGACTTTACCATATAAGCTGGCAGGGGCGTCAGGTGCGTCTTCTAGGAAGATGCATTTATAGCCTAATTGTAAGGCGGACTGGGCAAGCATCATGCCAAGCTGTCCTCCTCCTAAAATACCGATGGTTTGGATTTGTTTCATGAGAGATTAAATGGTCAAATAATGTTAAAAATCAAGAGTTTACAATCCCTGGAATCGGACTTGTCAAGACAGTATCTGTCTGTTTTTGGCGAAATTGGTCAAGGGCTTGTGCCAAACGCTCATCGTGTAAGGACAGTATCTGAATGGCGAGTAGCCCAGCATTAAACGCCCCTGCGGTGCCAATGGCGAGTGTGCCGACCGCCACACCTTTGGGCATTTGCACGATGGACAGCAAACTATCCCACCCTGACAGCGTGCTTGATTTGACAGGGACGCCCAGTACTGGCAGGGGGGTCTGTGAGGCGCACATGCCAGGCAGATGAGCCGCTCCGCCTGCTCCTGCGATGATGAGGGACAGTCCACGCTCTTTGGCACGCTTGGCATATTCAAAGAGTCTATCAGGGGTGCGATGTGCTGAGACGACTTGACAGTCAAAGGGTACGCCAAAGTCCGCCAAAATCTGGGCAGCTTCATGCATGGTCGCCCAATCTGACTGACTGCCCATGATGATGCCGACTTTGGGAGTGCCCTCTGGTGATGAGATGGGGGCAGGGCTTTGGGTGTCTGACATGACCTATCCTTAACTGATAAGATGAATGAACAAATTTGCTATTATAACAAAGATTTTACCGAAATAGGCATGCTCGTGACATAAATTTGTTCAGCTCTCAAATTGCACAAAATTCTTTGCGTCCAATGTCGGATCATCAGTGTCAAATCGATAGGCTGTCAAATGACCGCCTCTGGCCGCCGAGTAATCAATGCAGACCACTTTATCAGATAAGATGATGGGTTTGTCATGCAGCCAGTAATGACCAATGAATATCGGTTTGTCAGTATCCACGCTAAATGCCAGCAATTCTTGACTTAAATCATTTAGGTAAAACTCAGGCAGCTCATTGGCAAACAGGGTTTTGTCAATGGTTTTATTTTGCCAATCCTTCACCCACCATTTGACACGGGCTTTTGTGCGTACGATGCCTGTCTTGTCGGTCATGGTCATGCCGTCAGGTAAGGGGCTCTCTATGCCTTTTAATAGATGCTCTATGGCGTGATACTCTGGGCTGCCTGTTTGGTTCACCCGTTCTATGATGGCTGGGTCAAGTCGGTTGTTTGTTAAGAGAGGGCGTAAGAGATTCATGCTCTGCCTATCATAGCAGGCGTGAATGCAGATAAAATCATCTGTTTCAAGCCAAAGCGGCAACTCATAAAAACGCCGAATCCAATAGCGATGCACGTCACTATCAAAGCCCACTTCATGGATAAAATCTTTGTGCTGATTGATGTTATGAGGGGTGTGAGGGCGTAAATAGTTGCCATGCTTGTCTTTGGTTAAGTAACAAATGGCGTTATATTCATGATTGCCCATGACAGCAAGGGCTTGGCGATGATCAATCATGTCAAAGACGATTTTTAAGGTGGTCAGCTGTTGGTCGCCTCTGTCTATAAAATCACCCACAAAAATGGCTTGATGACCCTGTGGGGCGACATGGCTGTCACCATTGTGCGTATAGCCAAGCTTATTTAGCAGTCCCATGAGTTTATCGGCATGCCCGTGAATGTCGCCAATCATGTCATAAATCATACATTCTCCACGTCAAGGGGTGCGGTAATGGGGTGTGATGATGAGGGCTAAAATCAGAAGCCATCACAATAAATGTCAAGCGTGAAGAGTCAAAAAGCGACTATCTCAAAGTGAATTTCAGCCAAGCACGGCTTAGGGTTTTAATTCAATGATTTCTACCCAATACCCATCAGGGTCTTTGATGAAGGCGATGTTTTTCATGTTGCCGTCTTCTGGGCGTTTTTGGAAGACGACATTATTTTGGTCAAACCACGCCACGGCCTGTGCCAAATTAGGCACCGCAAAGCAAATATGCCCAAAGCCCCTAGGCTCACTATTGCCATGATGATAACTAAAATTCTCATCATCCTCTGTGCCATAGTTGTGCGTGAGCTCTAAAATACCCCGCTGACGTGAGACATAAGCGGTCAAGTCGGCAGTATCTGGCAAGTTATCACGCTCACTTGGCGTTAGTTTTGCCAAAAAATACAAGTCAAACTTGGCATCGGCAAATTGGCTGTGACGAAGCAGTGTCATGCCAAGTACACCAGTATAAAATTCAAGAGATTTGAAAGGGTCTTTGATGCGTAGCATGGTGTGATTAAAACAAAAGCCCTCAGAGGCACTTGGAATGTCTTTAACGCCGTTGGCAGTTAGGGCGTTAGCAGGTTGGGGAATGAGGGTCATGAGAGCTCCTATGTGGTTTGGATGAAAGTATCACATCAATGATGTTATTCAAAAAAGCTGACTTTACCTGTGGCGACATCATACTCTGCACCAATGATGGTGAGTCGTCCACTATTGACCATGTCCTCCAAGCTGCGTGAGCCATATTTGAGCTGATTTACCGACATACGAACATTGGCTCTAATGGCACGCTCAATAAATTCATTCATATCTATCTCGCCGTGACTGGCACTCAGAAGTTCATGCAGATTATAGACGCTTGGGCGAATCCGATCAACGATGGATTGTAGGTTGGGTGAATAATATTGCTCAGGATTGACAAGGGTCTCTACGCACGCTGTGACCGCACCGCAATGACTGTGCCCTAATACCACGACCAACTGAGTGCCAAATTTTTCAGCCGCAAATTCAATAGAGCCAATCTGCGAAGGGGCAACCACGTTACCCGCTACTCTAATGACAAACAATTCTCCTAGTTTTTGGTCAAAAATCAGCTCCACAGGCACACGTGCATCTGAACAGCCCAAAATAATGGCAGAAGGCATTTGCTCCTCCACCAAGATGGGTGGCGGCTGATGATGTTCTTTGGCATTTTTAATTTTGTCCACATAACGAAGATTGCCCGCTTTTAATTGCTCTAAAACGACAGTAGCTTCTAAATTTTTCATCTGACTTCTCTGCTTATGGGTATGGCATTCTAGGTTCGTGACGGTTTCTTGGCATCAGTCATCGCCAGGAATGCTGGGCGTGTTCGTGTTTACCAAAGGCGGAGCTGGCTCTAAGTCTGCCACATTGGCCTCCTTCTGTGGTGCTGCCTTTTCAGGTTTTGGCTCGTTATTGGGCTCAGCTCGGCTCTCTGATTTATTGACAGGTGGGTCATTTTGAGCACTCGTTTTGGGTTTGTCTGCCGTCTCTTTTGGTGCGATGGTTGGCGGTGCTTTGAGCTTGGTGGTACTAGGCTCTTCTTCGGCGTCTAGGTCAGCAATCGCTTCTTTTATCACCGCTTTTTTATTCTCCGTGTCCGTATCCGCCTTAGGTGCCTCAGCGGGAATCTCTTTTTTGGTTGGTTTTAGTTTGACGGCACGTGGCGTGTCTTCTGAGAAATCAATCATCGCCTCAGAGCGTTCGTAGTTGTCAATCATGTCTATGTAGCGTTTTATCTGTTCGGGCATGGGTTCTACGCTTTTTGGCAATCCAAAATCCACGGTTTTAATCGCACCAAGTGCCTCTTGACTGCTGCCCATGATGCCATAGGTTAGGATATATCGCTGTTCATTATTGCTGTTATGATAGCGAAAATAAGCAAATTTATCACGATCGCTACGCCCTTTTAGGTATTCGGTGATGATCTCATTTTGTGTGACATCCATCACTTGTACCGTCCAGTGTTTTTCATTGTCTACAAAAAATTTTTTGCCCTTAAATTCGGCAGGATAATTACGTAAATCTCGTACCACCGTCGCAAAATCAATGGGCGGAACTTCTTTGGAGAGTTCGCTTAGATTATCAATGGTGGTGGGTAGGGCAAAGTCCTGTGCGGTTGCTTGGGTTTTGGTGTTTTTTTTGATGGTGGTGGGGGCGTTATTAAATAGGGTGATGAGTAGCCATAACACCAACATGACTCCCGCTGCGATAAGCCAAATCATGGCTTGACGTCTAAATTTTTGATTAATCATTGAGGGGCTTTGAGTCATGAATCTTACCTTTGAATTTGGTGTTGTTTAAGCGGGTGCAAGAGTGATTAGTTGGGTAAATAGTCATCAATACCACTTAGGACTTGTGTTAAGAGGGTTAAGTCAAAATCTTTGGTCACAAAAGCTTTGCCAAGCTCTTTTAACAGCACAAGGCGGATATTGCCGTTTTGAACTTTTTTATCATGACCCATGAGATCAAGTGCAACAGAGGGGTCAATACAAGGAGGTTTGACGGGCAAATCAAACGCTTTCAGCAAAGCAATGACACGCAGAATGTCACTACGATCAATGAGCCCCAACTGATGCGACATTGTCATGGCTTGAACCATACCAACCGACACCGCCTCACCGTGCAACCATTGTCCATAGCCCATGTGCGTCTCAATGACGTGACCGAAAGTATGACCGAAGTTTAAAAGGGCACGCACGCCTGACTCTCTCTCGTCACTGGCGACAATCTTTGCCTTATAATCACAGCATTGATACACCATCTGGCTTAGGGTCTTGCTGTCTTTGGCGTTAATTTTGCTGACATTATCTTCTAGCCAAACCAAGAAATCGCCATCAAAGACCAAGGCGTATTTTATCACCTCCGCCATGCCCGCTGCAAACTCTCTTTTGGGCAGCGTCTCAAACGTTGCCATGTCTGCCAGCACACACACGGGTTGCCAAAATGCACCAATCATGTTTTTACCCAATGCATGATTAATGCCTGTTTTACCACCGACGCTAGAATCTACTTGTGCAAGCAGTGTGGTGGGCACCTGAATGAAATTCACGCCACGCATGAAGCTTGCCGCAGCAAAACCTGTCATGTCACCAATCACGCCACCACCCAACGCAATCAGCGTACAGTCTCGGGCAAAATGATTTGCCATCAGTGTGTCATAGATGGTGTTAATGCTTTCTTGGTGCTTATACTGTTCGCCATCAGCCAAAATGCAGCTTACCACCATGCGTCCATCAGCCACCAAAAGACGGACAAATTCATCCAGATATAAAGGAGCGACGGTATCATTGGTAATAATCAACACTTGCTTACCTTGGATAAACGGCAGGATGGGTGTTACTAAGTCTATCTTAGGATGAGTGCTAGACCCAATAAAAATAGGATAATCGTGATTTTGAGTGTGAACGGTCAGGGTGTTACTGATGTGTGTCATGGCGGTCATTCTGTGATTAATGGCAAGGCAAATGTTAAGGTTTGGACGTGCTTTGTACGTCCATATTTTTGGCATAAGCGATGAGAATGTCTAATATCTCGCCCATCATTTGTTTGGGATAAGCACGCCCTGTGGAGACAGTGATATCTGCCACTTCTTTATACAGCGGCTCTCGTCTTTGATAGAGTGTTTCTAGTACGGCTCTGGGATTGTCATTTTGGAGTAGGGGGCGATTTTTGTCTTTTTTGGTGCGATGAATCTGAGTGTCAACGTTGGCATTTAAAAAAATGACCAATCCACGTTTTAGGTAAGCCCGATTGCAGTCACGCTCTACAACACCACCACCAGTCGCTAGTACGATATTGGGCAGGGCGGATAATTCATCCACAGCACGACTCTCGCGCTCACGAAACCCAGATTCACCTTCTTTCTCAAAAATCCATGGAATGTCTGCACCAGCTTTTTCGGCAATGTACCAATCAGTATCCACAAAAGGGCGTTTTAGGTGCTTGGCAAGGAGTTTACCAATGGTGGTTTTTCCTGCACCCATGGGTCCCACCAAAAAAATGGAGGGCAATAAATGAGCATAATGATGAATGGGTTTTTCAACAAAAACTTCCTCAATCACCGCTGACTCTTCGGATATCATAATTTCTTCGCTAAAATAAAATGCTTTATGATACAAGGTTTGAGTAAATATGGCTAGTGCTTTTTTTGTGACGGATTAAAAAAATAAAAGCAGACCATCTGTCTGCTTTTATGGGGTTTGATCAATTAATAACGACCGACGTTGTCATAGACAATTTTTGGTGTTACAAAGATGAGAAGCTCTTCTTTGGTGTTTGATTTAGAGTCGTTTCTAAACAGTTTACCAACACCAGGTAGATCCCCTAAGAAAGGCACCTTAGATTGGTTGTTGGCAATGGTGTTTCTAAACACACCGCCTAGCACCACTGTCTGACCATCTTCTAAGATGACGTTGGTTTCCACAGAGTCTTCATTGACAGGAATGGCACCGAATCTGGCGTTGGCGTAGTCAGGTACCCCATTTTTAATGACCAATTCAAGACCAATCTTACCCTCTGGCGTGATGTTTGGTGTCGCTTCAAGCACAAGTGCGGCATCTCTATAAGAGATAGAAGTTGCACCACTAGCAGAGTCTTCAAGATAAGGGATTTGGGTGCCTGAGGAGATTTTGGCTTTTTGTTTGTCGGCGGTCAAAACCTTAGGAGAGGAGATGACTTCACCGCGGTTATCAGCCTGCATGGCAGACAACTCTAAGGCAAGCACAGAGTCAGCGATATTTAGTAGACCAAATGAGATGCCACTGGTCGCTCCCGTCACACCCAAATCAACGGCGTATTGACCAACGTTGATATTACCATTGCTATTGACAGTGCCAACGGTGTCATTAGAGGAATTAAATCCACTCATACCACGAATCACACCCTGATTGCCTTGATGTAACACCCCCCAATTGACACCTAGGCTTTTACTAAAACTGTCGGAGGCATTAACAATACGAGCTTCAATCATCACCTGTTTAACAGGAATGTCAATTTTTTCAATCAGCTCACGAATGCTGGCAATGCTCTCTGAGGTGTCATTGATGATGATGGTGTTGGTACGAGCATCAAAAGTAGCACTACCACGTGGACTAAATAAAGAGGTTTGGTTAGAACCTGTGCCATTTGAAGAGTTGTCTGCTTTATCTAGCAGCTCATGTACGTCCTGTGCCTTGGCATAATTTAGACGGATGTATTCTTTGCGTAGAGGAGCGAGCTCATCTAGCTTTTTAATGTCTTCTCGCTCTTTGATTTCACGGGCTGCCAGTTCATCAGCAGGTGCCACTAAGATGACATTACCATTTTTACGCTGACCTAGGTTTTTGCTTTTTAGGATGATATCTAAGGCTTGATCCCATGGAACATTAATCAATCTTAGGGTAATGTTACCTTGCACGTTATCAGCAGCGACAATGTTGTTTTCGGTAAATTGACCCAAGACATCTAAGACGGTACGAATGGACACATCTTGGAACTCCATGGACAAAGGCTCGCCAGTATACACTTTTTCTTCAATGGTGGGCTCACGAAGCATTTTTGGTGGTAAAACCGAAACATTAAGCAGGGAGCCTGACTGATATGCTTGATATTCAAAGTCACCTTTCATGCTGATGGTAATCACACCACTTTGACCTTGGTTGGCAGCATTAATGTCTGATACCAAGCCTGTGCCGTTGATGCGTCTTAACAGGTGGCGTGGAATGGTGGTGCCAGTGGTACGAATGACGAGCTTATTACCTTGGCGTTGTACATCTACAGGAATAGACTCATTGGCAAGACCTACCGTAATATTACCACCATTGGCATTGCCTGAATAGTTTACTGTAGAAACACCGTCATACGTACTTGCTAACGACGCCGAAGTCGGTGCCAACAAAGGATTGACCTTAACTGTCATCGTGGAATTTGCTGGCGGTGTAATTGATGTCTGTGTTGGTGTGTTAGATAAGCTGCCGTTTTTAATATTAACCAATAATGTATTGCCTTCTACGGTGCTTGTGTAGCTTGCTTGGTTGTTTAGACCAATCATCAGGCGAGTCATGGATCCGTTATTAAGAGCGGTAACGTCATTGACAATGCCGCGATTGATGGGCATAGTTCTAGGTAGTCCACCACTACTCACTTGGTTGAAATCAAGTGCCAACTGTCTGCCACCTGATTGTTGATAGGCAATTGGCGTCACAGGCTGACCATCGAATGCGATTCTAAGTTGGGTGGTATCTGAGCTGATCTGATTGGCAGATAGACCTTGAATAGCAAGGGCATGAGCCTCGCTTGCCATCACACTGATTGCCAACGCAGAATAAGCAAAGGCAGATTTTTTATTGAAAAAATTCATTATGTTGTCCTCGAATAAATCTAGTTGGCTTTAATTGGGTGATGCTAAATTAGCAGCCTTCTCAATATATTGTTCATCGGTGTCTTTGACAATTTCAATCAAATTAACCTGCGTTGAAGTAATCTCAACGATGCGACCATGGTTTTTACCTAAGTAATTACCAACTTGCACATCATGTACCATGCCATCAGGAGCTTGAATCAACCCATATTCTTGCCCATCAGGAGCAACCACCTTACCACGATAGACAAGCTGTGATAATTCAAAAGATTCAAGTGGTTCTTTGATTCTGTTTTCATCAGGTTTCACCGCAGGTGCTTGGGCAATTTTTTGCTGACGCTCCAAGAGGCTTCTGGCAACAAAAGGGCTACGCACATTGTGAGCACCATAAGTGAAATCTTCAATTTTAAGCGGCTCTGGGAGCGGCTCAATTTGTTTGGGGTTTTCACTGCGAATCTTTTGCATTTCAGCTTCGGCAAGGCTGACTCGATCTGTACAGCCGACCAATAAAGACAGCATTAACACCAAGCCAAGATTGGTTTGAAGAGAGAATTTCATTGTTTTGCTCCTCCTGTGGCAGCAGGTGCGTTCAAATCCACCTCTTTGGCACGATAAGTTTTGGTTTGAAGAACAAGCTGCAATTCAGGCATTCTGTCCAATGATGGCTTGGGGTTTTTCACCTCAAAGTCATGCATGGTGATGATTCTTGGTAAGGCAGCAATGCCGCTGACAAACGAGCCAAACTGATGATAATCACCTAAGGCAATGATTTGAATGGGCTGCTCAATAAAGAATTCTTGTTCCACCTCGGGCTGTACAGAGATGTCTTGAAAACGAATGCCACTACCACTACCGACCATGTTAATGCCATCAACGAGTTCAGGCACACGGGTATCTTTGGGAAGCTGATTCAGTAGTTCAGCAAAATCAACTTTCATCTGTGCCACTTGGTCTTCGTATTCTTTTAAGTGGCGAGCTTTGGATTCTTTTTCTTTATACTGCCCCAAAAGGGTGACCTGCTGAGCCTCAGCTGCTTTAATTTCATCAAGCTTCTTGGAGATAAGAAAGAGCCAAGCTGCTCCCAAGATGAATGCGACCATGACGGCTAAGAGGAAGATTTTAACC
>JBHCFR010000234.1:0-6040 GCA_041801945.1 Moraxella sp.
TACCAATTTTTATCATTTTGTACAATCCCCCATTAAAATGATGGATAATTTTTATTTTTTGGGCAAACCCTGCCGTTTATCGGGTCTAATCTCTCACGCCTCTGCCTTCATAATACAGCTCATGGGCAGCGTCATGGCGATTTTGACGCTTAATCATCACGCTCATGACTATCAGTAAAAAAGACAATAAAAGCACAGGATAACTACCAAAACGCATGAAAGGCGTGACTCCCGTCATCATCGGCACTTCACCACGTAGAACCGTTGGGGTAAAGGGGGTCGCCTGACTGACGATGCGTCCTTTGTCATCAATGAATGCGGTTATCCCTGTATTGGTCGCACGAGCGAACCATCGCCCTGTCTCTAAGCTACGCATTTGTACCATCTGTAAATGCTGTAAAGGTCCTGCACTCGTGCCAAACCATGCATCATTGGAGACGGTTAAGAGAAATTGGGTCTCTTTGGCGTTATGTCGTGTGGTGTCAGGATAAGCCACCTCATAGCAGATGGCTGAGCCCATGAGCTGATGTTTGACTTGTAGGGGTTTTTGGTTGCCACCGCCACGACTAAAACTCACCGCATTTTGCATCCCTGCCAAATCAGGCAGGATGTTCAATAATCCCTCAAAGGGAATGTACTCACCAAAGGGGACAAGATTCTGTTTCTTATACAGTCCGCCACTCTCCTCTCCCAATACCAGCACACTGTTATATAAAGGTGGGTACTCCCTTTGGGTAGGGTCAAAATTTTCTATGTCTTTATAAGGAATGCCCATCACCCATGTCGCTCCCTGTGCTCGGGCATGAGTATGTACTTCATGGATGAAGTCCCATGCTTCATCTTGAAACATCGGAATGACCGCCTCAGGCCACACCACGACATCTTGATTCCATTCACGCTGCGATAATCTAGCGTAGATATTTAGGGTCTCATGGCGATATTCGGTGAGCCATTTTAAGTCTTGGGGGATGTTTCCTTGCACGAGCGATAAGGTAAGTTTCTCGCCTGTGGGGATTGTCCATGTTGGACTGACAAGCCATATCAGTACTGAGCATAGCACCAATAGCCCACTCATGAACAAAAATCCCAATTTCTGGCGAAACACCTCTATCACGCTCGCCCCAAATAATACGGCAACAAAGCTGATGGCGAACACACCAAATATCGGTGCCAGCGAATTCATCCACGCCACATCGGTAAAGGCATAGCCCACAAACAACCACGGAAAACCTGTCAATACCCATGTTTTCATCCATTCTTGTACCACCCACAAGGAGGCAAAAGACAGAGGCTGGCGACCCATAAAACGCACGAACAAGTATGCCATCACCGCATGAAATAACCCCATGACAAACGCCATCACGGCAATCATCACAAGTGCCAGCCACACAGGAATATTGCCATACTCATGAATGGAGGTGTAGAGCCAAAATGCTCCGACCGCCCACAGCCCAAACCCATATGTCTGACCCAGCCAAAACGCACGCTTTGCACTGTCCTGACCGACAAGACAGGCGTACAACACCATCGGCGATAAGACGGCAATCGTCCACAGCTTATAAGGGGCAAGTGATAAAGAAAACATCATTCCCGCCACCAAGCACAGCAGCATGGGAATGATGAACGGTAGGTGTTTTTTGGTGGCGATTCTTTGGCGTGTTGCTCGTTTGGCAGTGCCTGTGGTGGGAATACTAACAGGGGTAGATTGGTGGGTCATGACAAAAAATAAGGCAAATAACTGACTATTCTAACAAATTTTTGGGGTAAATGCTCAGGTTTTCAAAGTTGTGGCATCTCCAAGAAAAAAGAGCGAATCATCGCTCTTTTGACCTAATCCTCATCGTTCATTTGTGGTGCTAATGTTAATTCTAACAGACGAATGTATCGCCCCTCGACGTCCACCACCGTGATTTGCCAATCATGGATAGACACACTTTGACCCTCCAAGTGACTCACCGCACCGAGTGCTTGCATGACAAGCCCTCCCATGGTGTCCACATCCGTATTATCAAAGCTCGTTCCAAGCACCTCGTTACAGTCATCGATCAGGGTGGAGGCTTGTACGAGCCACACGCCATCTTTGGTGGGGTGGGTGATGATGTTGTTAATCGTACTGTCCTCATCAATGTCATCATGCTCATCCACAATGTCGCCGACAATCTCTTCAAGCAAATCCTCTAATGTGACCACCCCTGATACGGAACCAAACTCATCTACCACGACCGCCATGTGCACCTGTGCTCGCTGCAAGGAACGAAGCAGTGTATCAGAACGGGCTGTCTCAGAGATGTAGAGTGGCTTTCGCACCAAGTCTTTGAGCAAAAAAGGGGAATCTAGCCCTAAGGCTTTTTGAGCAAGATAAGGAATCAAATCCTTCACCAATAAAATACCCATCACGGTATTATCATCTGCCTCATCCACCACAGGATAGCGAGAATGGTTGGATTCAAAGATGGTATCAAGCACAGTATCAATGTCATCGCTACTGGTGATGGCTTTGACGTCAGGGCGTGGCGTCATGATTTCTTTGACCGCCATGGCAGGTAAATCAAGCACGCCCTCAAGCATATCCACCATGTCCGAATCTAAAAATCGGCGAGAGTCTTGGACGAGATTAAGGAGATCATCACGAGTTTCAGGAGCGGTAGAGAGCCAACGTTTTAAGCCACGTCGCCAACTGTTGTCATCAGACATGAAAAGAAGATTCCTGTGAAGTTAAACATTAAAATTGTGCTTAATTTAGCGGATTTGACAGGATTATTCAAGAGGTTTTTGTAAATAGTTTTGGGTTTTGGCGTGGCTGATACCCCTTGACAGTACTTGTCCATTTTTGGTGAAACACACTCAAAACAGTGCTAAATCTTCACCCATCGTATCACCCTCTCCTCTATTTGAGCCTCTGTCAGGTGCGTCTCAGAAACACAGCGGCGACGTACACCCACCTTATCCATGGCTTTATCATGCCTATCTTGTCCTGCCAGCAGATAATGCCAATGCGGCAAACCCTGTCCCAGATACAGTCGTTTATAAGCACAATGTCTGGGTAGCCACATCATGTCTGCCATCATGTCCACTGTCAAGCGGATACAGTCAGGCACAAAGCGTTTGCGATGAGCATAATCCGAGCAATGCCCTGTGTTGGTGTCAAGCAGCTGGCATGCCACGTCGGTGTATTGGGTCAGACGCGGATCGTCATCGTCCAAATATTTCACCAAGCAGCAAACACCACAGCCATCACACAGAGCCTCCCACTCCTCCTCTGTCAGTGCATTCAAAGGAAGCTGCCAAAAGCTTGGGCGAAGCGTGGTGGGCAGATGGCTAGGGTCTGACACGGTCATGATCTCTCCAAATGTTAGGGCGATACAAAGATGACATCATCCGTGTATCAGACATCTTTTTGGGTGCCTTGATAGCCCATTTTATAAGTCTTAAAGCGAATCCAATCCTCCACATTGCCATAAATTCTCTTGCCCGAAGGACTGCCCTCCAATGCCAAAGGCTTAGGATAGCCGTATTTTTGACACAAAAAGTCAAGCACATCAAAACGACTGGCAGGCTGACAGTCGCTCACCAGATATAGAGGTTCGCATACAGGTAGGGTCATGAGGCGACACAAAACATCAATCAAATCATCACGATGAATGCGATTGGTATAATGCACCATCGATGCACCACTGACATGAGCATTCTTGGCAAGCTCTCTCATGCGAGTGCTGCTTGCTTCATAAATCCCTGAGGGTCTGACAATCACGCATCGCTCACCAAAAACCTCAGTGAGGGTGTTTTCTGCCTGCCATAAAATCTTCGCTGTCTGCGTTGATGGGCAAGCGTTCGTGTGAATGTCCACCCTCTCTCCTTGATTTTCGCCATAAACAGAGGTGGATGAGACAAATAATATCCGACAAAGATTAGGCAGATGAAGCTCTGCCATGTGCTCACACACCGCCAAATAACTCTCACGATAGGCTCTTACCCTATCATCATCTTGGCGGTTTGGGGTGATGATGATGGCGATGTGGCTAAACTCAACAAGTTCACACGCTGTCAGTGATTTGGCATCTTTTTGCCAAAAATGAACGGCACTCTCATGGTGCTTAGGCGTGCGTGCCATCGCAGTCACCTGATGACCCATCTTGGCAAGACGCTCGGCAACAGGCTTGCCAATAGAGCCTTGTCCGATGATAAGATAGCGGTTTTGTGTGTGTTTTATCATGATTAACTTATCATTTTACTTAAACAGGTGCGATGAGCAAACAAATCTATGGCGACATGAGGCTGCATCATTGGACGCTTGATTTTGATGTGCCGTCTCTTTTATGTGCAGGCATAACATGTCAATATACATATCAATATACATGAACACCCAACGGATAACGCCAAATGATGGTGCATTAAAAATACGTCAATACCGCCAATGACACCTCTTCGTGCGTCTCATCATAGCCGCGTTCTGCCTTGCCCGTCAGGCGTAGGGCATGGCGTGGACTGACGCCATACTGAACTCCCACGCTCAAAGCAGGCTGCACATAGAGCGAGCGTGTATCGCCTGTGTTATGATGATACCACACAGGCAGGGCAAGCTCGCCCATCATGCGTAGGTCGTCATTGACATGGTGGATACAGCCTAGGTTCACGCCTGCTCCCACACGATAACCTTTATTGACATGCCCTACTTGTCCGCCATAACCTGCCAGCGCATAGCACAACGAGTCAGGCAGCCGACCTGTGCCCACCTCTCCTTGTCCGAGTGCCCACGATTTGCCTTTCTCCAAGCGAGCCTCCGCCACCAAATGATCATCATTATCCGCATCTGAACCATCGGTTGTTTGTATCAGGCGTAAATGCTGACCCCATGCCATGCCTTTATGATTCTTGGCGGTGTTGGTTGGGTTGTAGCTTCTTGTGCTAAATAGGGTCGCTTTGTCAATCTTAACACGGTCATCATAACGCACATCCAAGGACAGCATTGAGACATCCAAATACTGACGCACGCCCATTGGACGGTCCAGCACATCATGATAAGCTGAGCGTAGGGACAGCCCATAAGTCACCCCCTCATTGTCCTCTGCTCGTGTGCCATGAAAGCTGTCATCATAACCCACTGACACACCCACCCGATGCGTCAGACTGGCGTAGGCAGGATTGCTATGACTGCTGATGGGGGAAGGCGGGGGATTTGGGTCGCTGTTTTTGCTCGCCTGAGAGGTGCTGCTCTTAGAAGGCAGATATTTGGTGGTACTCACCAGACCTTGGCTGTTTAGTAGGCGTGCCACTTCATTTGGGATAACAATCTTACCTGCTTGCCTGCGTAACTCACTGCCACGCACGACATCAATGAGCCTTAGTATCTCGGTCGCACAGTTGTCATGAGTGAAAAAATAGGGACGTTTGACATTTTTCGTCTCCCATACATGACGCATGATCTGAGCGACCTCCTCTTGGGTCAAATCAAGTCGGTATTCCCAAATGTCTCGCTCATCATCCATGAGATACACATCTCTTTTTTCATCATAATCATAAAACTCCATCACCCCAGCATAGCTGCCCATCATGGATCTGACGCTTGCCTCAGCCTCGCCATCTGCCGTGTCTCGTGCCACAGTGTAATTGATGGCAAACGCCTCATCGTCTCGCCCCTGTGCCAAGCTCTCTTTGGTATCCGCCTTAATCATGACATGGGCAAATGCAGAGCCCAGTGAATTGGGATGCTCTTCGGCAAATACCAAAGAGAGTGCCCGTGCATCATGCTCTTTGACCCACGCGTGAAAATCCGTACAGCCGCCCTCATCTAAGAGCAGACCTAATGCCTGTGCCACAAAATGACTTCTGGCAGGAAAATCACACACCGCCTTGCTTTTTGTCTGCACCGCCGAAATGATGGCATGGAGCTCATCGGTGGGCACGCCATTTGCCAAATAAAACTTAGTATCACTCAAAGACTCTTTAATGGTGGGTTTGCCCTTATCATCCAGCAGCAGCAAATGATGCCAAGTGGCACTATCAGCAAGCACAGCAATCTTATCTTGGTCAATGTCACTGA
>JBHCFR010000235.1:0-3829 GCA_041801945.1 Moraxella sp.
AAGCCTTATGTGCTTATCGGTGCTGGTCAAGCAAAATATGAAATTGAAAGCCGTGCAAATGGTCAAGAAGTTTCTGAATCAAAAGACACCATTGGTAACCTAGGTCTAGGTGCTCGTTATCTAATCAATGATGCACTTGCACTACGTGGTGAAGCTCGTGCCGTTCATAACTTTGATAATGCATGGTGGGAAGGTCAAGCTTTGGCAGGTCTTGAAGTGACTCTTGGTGGTCGTTTGGCTCCTGCGGTTGCTGTGGCACCGATTGCTGAGCCTGTTGTGGTTCCTGTTGAAACTGTCATCATTGAAGATACCCCAGTAGACAGCGACGGCGACGGTGTTGCTGATCATCTAGACCTATGTCCAGATACACCACGTAACCTACGTGTAGATGCAAATGGTTGCCCAGTTACAGAACAAATTGATGAGCAGCTACGTATGGAACTTCGTGTGTTCTTTGACCGTGATAAGTCAAACATCAAACCACAATTCCGTGAAGAAGTTGCCAAAGTTGCTGAGAAGATGCGTGAATTCCCGAACGCAACTGCTGCCATTGAAGGTCATGCTTCTAAGGACAGCAAACGTTCAAATGCAAGATACAACCAACGTCTATCAGAAGCTCGTGCGAATGCTGTGAAGTCTATGCTATCTAACGAATTTGGCATCGCACCTAACCGTATCTCTGCTGTGGGTTATGGCTTTGACCGTCCTGTAGCACCTAACGATACTGACGAAAACAAAGCACTTAACCGCCGCGTTTATGCAGTTATCCAAGGTAACAAAGTAACTACGGTTAATGAAACCAGATAATCTCTGATTGTCATCAAAACCACTCAAAGCAATTTGGGTGGTTTTTTTAATGCCAAGAAAATAGCTCATGAATTTTAACTGAAACATCAAAAGTATGTGTTATAATACACGGCTTTTACCTAAGTTGATGTCCGCCGTGCCAGCCAAGACAGTTTGTAAGAGTGAGATGATTTTTTTATCATTTTGATCTTAATGTCATGAAATCGTGATTGATCAAACTTTGGTATTTTAGGTAAATGGTGGTATCTTCCTTAGAAGTCTGGTGAATTATCGCCTTTTATGGTGAACATAAAAGGCGTTACATCTAATTGTCATCTATTAAATTGGTTTTACCAATATTATTTAATTATTTTAATTATCTGAGATTTTATGTCAAACAACATCCAAAATTTACGTAACATCGCCATCATCGCCCACGTTGACCACGGGAAAACCACACTGGTTGATAAGCTTCTCCAACAGTCTGGTGCTCTAGGTGAGCGTGCAGGTGAGATTGAGAGAGTGATGGATTCTAATGCACTTGAAAGCGAGCGTGGCATTACTATTCTTGCCAAAAATACCGCCATTAAGTGGCTGGATAAACGCACCGATACCGTGTATCGTATTAACATTGTAGATACCCCCGGTCACGCCGACTTTGGGGGAGAAGTAGAGCGGGTATTATCTATGGTGGACTGCGTGCTGCTCTTGGTGGACAGCCAAGAAGGACCGATGCCCCAAACCCGTTTTGTTACCCAAAAAGCCTTTACCCGTGGCTTAAAACCCATTGTTATTATTAATAAAATTGACAAACCTGCGGCTCGTGCTGACTGGGTTATTGATCAGGTTTTTGATTTGTTTGATAATTTGGGGGGTACCGATGAGCAGCTTGATTTTCCTATCGTCTATGCCTCAGGCATTAATGGTATCGCAGGATTATCGCCTGATGAGCTAGCCTCTGACATGACGCCGCTATTTGAGACGATTGTGGACATCGTTGAACCTCCCAAAGTGGATGCCGACGGGGCGTTTCAGATGCAAATATCCAGCCTTGATTACAACAGCTTTGTGGG
The DNA here is from genome assembly GCA_041801945.1 of Moraxella sp. Classification (GTDB taxonomy): domain Bacteria; phylum Pseudomonadota; class Gammaproteobacteria; order Pseudomonadales; family Moraxellaceae; genus Moraxella. The sequence goes on from JBHCFR010000235.1 coordinate 1,860, forward strand.
CGTGATTGGCGTGGGTCGCATTCAGCGTGGACAAATCAAAACCAACACCCCTGTGGTCGTTGTGGACAAAGACGGCAATAAACGTAATGGCCGCATTCTAAAAATCATGGGTTATCATGGGCTTGAACGTGTTGATGTTGAGTCCGCACAAGCAGGTGATATCGTGTGCGTAACAGGGATCGACAATCTTAATATCTCAGATACGCTGTGCGATCCCAAAGAAGTGGAGGCACTGCCACCCCTATCGGTGGATGAGCCGACCGTCTCCATGACCTTTCAAGTCAATGACAGCCCTTTTGCAGGGCGTGAAGGTAAATTTGTCACTTCTCGTAACATTCGTGAGCGTCTTGATCGTGAACTCATTCATAATGTCGCACTACGAGTAGAGGACACCGACAGTCCAGACCGTTTTAAGGTGTCAGGACGTGGAGAGCTGCATTTGTCGGTGCTGATTGAGAACATGAGAAGAGAGGGTTTTGAACTTGGTGTGTCTCGCCCTGAGGTCATCATGAAAGAGATTGATGGCGTGATGTGTGAGCCTTATGAAAATGTGACCTTTGATGTGGAAGAACAACATCAAGGTACGGTCATGGAACAAATGGGCAATCGTAAGGGCGAATTGACGAACATGGAAGTAGATGGTAAAGGACGCATTCGTATTGAAGCGACTGTCCCATCTCGTGGACTGATTGGCTTTCGTTCAGAGTTTTTGACCCTAACATCAGGCACAGGCATCATGACATCTAGCTTCTCCCATTACGGTCCTATGAAAGAGGGCAGTGTTGCTAAGCGTCAAAATGGCGTCTTGGTATCAATGGTGGCAGGTACCTGCTTGGGCTATGCCTTGTTTAGCTTGCAAGAACGTGGGCGGTTATTTGCCAAGCCGCAGCTTGAAGTCTATGAAGGCATGATTGTTGGTATCAACTCCCGTGGTGATGACATGGTGGTCAATCCAACCAAAGCCAAACAGCTGACCAATATCCGCGCCTCAGGCTCAGATGATGCGATTATTTTGACCCCTGCCTTAGAATACACGCTAGAACAGGCTTTGGAATTCATTGAAGATGATGAACTCGTTGAGGTAACCCCAAAATCCATTCGCATTCGCAAAAAATATCTCACCGAGAATGAGCGTAAGCGTTTTGGGCGTAAAAAAGACTAGTCATTTAAGGGCAATAGCCTCATGATGGCATGAGAGTGGTCATGCCATCAGAGGTTGAATTTACCAAAACCACACCAAACTGTTTTTGCTAAGGCAAAAATGCACCACAGACCACTTTATAAGATTAATAAGTATTATTAATCTTATAAATCATAAATTCTTAATTTAAATATGACGATTTTATGATATGCTACCTGCGTTTTTTATGCTTAAAAAGCCCGAAACAGTCGTTAAAAATAAGACAACAAATTAAGAGAGTATCTTATGAGCATACTTCAAGAGTTTAAAGAGTTTGCCGTCAAAGGCAACGTGATGGACCTAGCTGTCGGTGTTATCATCGGTGCAGCGTTTGGTAAAATAACCACCTCTTTGGTGGATGACATCATTATGCCTATCATTTCTGCTATCATCGGTGATATTGATTTTAGTAATATGCTAATCCCATTGGCACAAGTGCCAGAGGGCGTGCCATTGACTTATGCTGCCCTAAAAGAAGCAGGTGTCCCCGTCCTTGCCTATGGTAACTTCATCACCATTTTGATTAACTTTATTATTTTGGCGTTCATCGTGTTCATGTTGGTTAAAGGCATGAATAAAATGCGTAGACAGGCTGAGGCCGCCCCTGAGGCACCTGCCGAACCCTCTGAGGAGGTATTGCTGCTGCGTGAAATTAGCCAAAAATTAAGCAAATAATCCAACTTAAAAACCCTTCATTGCTTCATCAGTGGAGGGTTTTTATTTAGTGTATTCTATTGATGATGAGAGTCATCTATTTTTTCAAAACGAACAATGCTCTCCACATGCCCTG
>JBHCFR010000236.1:0-12794 GCA_041801945.1 Moraxella sp.
AGCACTAAATGATGACGACAAAGCCTTGGCGATGTCGGTCATTGAGTCAGATAAGACCATCAATGAATACGAGCGAGAGATTGATGATCGGGTCGTCAAGCTGGTCGCCATACGTCAGCCTACGGCAGTGGATTTACGTTATATCATGAGCATCAGTAAAGCGGTCATTGACCTTGAACGCATCGGCGATGAAGCGGTCAAGATAGCTCGCATTGCCTTGCATGAGACGCCCATTCATGCCGATGTCAATACGCTTGCTGATAATGTTCGTATGATGACCTTGGATGCTTTGGAAGCCTTCAATCATCGTGACAGTCGTTTTGCCTTTGATGTCATGCAGATGGATGAGCTGGTAGATAGAGAGTATGGCGAGCTGCTCGTGGCACTCCAAGATGACGATGACATGAAGCCCACCGAAGTCATGCATACCTTGTGGGTTTTGCGAGCCTTAGAGCGAGTAGGCGATCATGCGCGTAATGTGGCGGAGCTTGTCATCTACACGAGCAGCGGCAGAGATGTGCGTCACACCGCCATCGATGATGTGCGTGGCATGGTGGACGAGTAAGTGTTACAAATATTTGCCCACTTTTTTGGTGTTTTATGGTATTGTTTGGTATCTGCATGAGATGTTATGAGTAAGGGTGTTTTATGCCAACCATTTTGATTGTTGAAGATGAACCTGCCATCAATGAACTCATTGCCACCACTTTGGAGATGGCGGATTTTGAGACGGTGTCAGCTTACGATGTCAAGAGTGCACATCGTCTGATTGTGGATGGTCGTCCTGATTTGATTATCTTGGATTGGATGTTGCCCCAAGGCACCTCAGGCGTGGATTTTTGTCGCCTACTCAAAAAAGACAGCAGCACTGAGGACATTCCCATCATCATGCTCACCGCCAAAGGCGAAGAAGACAACAAAGTGCTGGGTCTGGACGCAGGGGCGGATGATTACATGACCAAGCCATTTAGCACCAAGGAGCTTGTGAGCCGTGTTAAAGCTGTTTTGCGTCGCAGTCTGCCTGTTGATAAGGTGCTAAGTGTCGGCAATCTTTGTCTTGATGACAAAAGCCAACGCGTGTCAGTGGCAGAGGTTCCTGTGGCGGTCAGCAGTACCGAATACAAGCTCTTAAAATTTTTCATGACCCATCCGGAGCGTGTGTACAGTCGCAGTCAGATATTAGACCACGTCTGGGGGGGCAATGTCTATATTGATGAGCGTACCATCGATGTCCATATCCGTCGCCTACGTAAAATCCTTGCCCCTCATGGTGTAGATGGACTCATTCAGACAGTGCGTGGGACGGGCTATCGTTTTTCCAATCACGCCATCTGAGCATGAGCTGATATGAACTTCTTCATGGTATTTTGTGAGTAATAAAGAGTGGATAGGGCGATGTTTGATGATGATGCCAAGATGAGTATCGGCTTGACCGACCAGTCTAATCAAGTAGCAAAAAACCACCGATCAAACCATCTTTCATCAAATACCCCTGCGTATTTATGGGGTGATTTTTATGAAATACTACAATCCTCCGATGAGATGATGATGATATTGGATAAAGATGAAAAGGTGCTTTGGTATAATGCATCAGCGACTTTCATCTTGACCGCGTATGGCGACAAGCCCATCATTGACTCAAAAATCTCTTCATTGATTTTAAATCATGAGTTCTTAGATAAATTCGCTCCCGCCTTTACAGCCATCAGTCAGACCGATGAGCATTGCCCCTCTAACAAGCACACCTTTGAATTCTTTGGGCAGATTTATCGTGGTGAGATCTATAAGGTCACACTGTCAGCACTACACCATGCCAGTTCAAAAAACCATGCCAGCTCAAATGATGCTCATGTCCTATTAAAAATCAGCAATCACACTTACATCCATCATTTAGAGCAAATGCGAACGGATTTTGTGGGCAACGTCTCGCATGAGATGCGTACACCCTTGACAGTGCTTATGGGCTATATTGAGACTTTCTTGAATGTCCCCAACTTGGAGTCAAAATGGCAGCGTGGCTTGACACTCATGAATGAGCAAGCTCGCCGCATGAATAATCTGGTCAATGACCTGCTCATGCTCTCCCGCTTAGAGCATGATGATAAGGAGCAGCTCATTCAGGTGGACATGCCAAGAGTGCTCATGCAAGTCTTCGATGATGCTCGTGCCAGCAACAAAGAGTACGGACATCTGCTGGACATCCATCTAGATACCGAACGCCATGTACTTGGGCTAGAACAGTATCTGTACAGTGCCATTTTAAATCTTGTTATTAACGCCATGAAATACACACCGAGCGACAGTCGTGAGACAGGGCGACAGGGCGAGATTAGCATTTTGTGGGAAGAAGTGGCAGAGGGGGGTTTGCTCAGCATTACTGATAATGGCATTGGCATTGAAGAGACGCATTTGGCACGACTGACCGAGCGGTTTTATCGTGTGGACAGTGGGCGTTCTCGTGCCACAGGGGGTACTGGACTTGGGCTTGCCATCGTCAAGCATGTGCTACATAAACACGATGCAAGCTTACAGATAGAATCTGTGTTAGGGCAGGGCTCCACCTTTAAAATTTTATTCCCCAAAGACCGATTGATTTGACGAACATCCACCAACCGCCAACATAAAGGACAGTTATGCCAAACAGCGTCATCGATGATGAACTACTATGTGCCATTGATTTGGGGTCAAACAGCTTTCACATGGCAATCGCTTATGTGAAAAATGGCGAACTTAGAAAAATCGCTTCCATGTCCGAAAAAGTTCAGCTTGGAGCAGGGCTTGATGAGAGAGGTTATTTGAGCAGTGAGGCTCAGGACAGAGGTTTGGCTTGCTTATCTCGTTTTATGGGGCGTCTTGATAATGTCGCAACTGACCGACTGCGTGTGGTGGCGACCAACACCCTAAGACAGGCGACCAACAGCGATGAATTTATCGTCAAGGCAAACCAGATTTTGCCCTGTCCCATCGAGGTCATCTCAGGTCGCGAGGAGGCTCGTCTTATTTATTTGGGCGTGGCAAATACAACGCCCAGCGATGAGCTGCGTTTTGTCATTGACATTGGTGGCGGCTCTACTGAGCTTATCATCGGACAGGGGGGTCGCTCTATCTTGACTGAGTCGGCACAGATGGGGGCGGTAAGCTTTACGCAGAAGTTTTTTAAGGGTGGCGTGATTAGCGAGGAGCGATTTCACCACGCCATGCTTTTTGCCAAAAAAGAGGTTGCCCAGCACATCAAACGCTATCAGAAAGTGGGATTCACTCAGACCATCGGCTCATCAGGGACGGTCAAGGCGGTACTTGGGGCACTAACGGGATTGGAGCTTATCACGCATGAAACCATCACCAAAGAGGCAGTATCAGCACTCAAAAAGCACTTAATTCATCTTCGTGATGTGCAGCATATTGACTTACAAGGCGTCAAAGATCATCGTAAGGCGATTTTCCCTGCTGGGGTGGCGATACTCTCGGCGGTCATGGAGTCGTTTCATGTCAAGACGATGACATACTCTGACGGCGCCCTTCGTGAAGGCGTCATGTATGACATGCTGTCACGGTTTGACAGCAATGATGCACGTGATGATGGTGTGTTAAAACTGGCGGATAAGTTTAATGTGGATAAAAAACAAGCCAAGCGGGTTGCTAAGACCGCACGTCTGCTCTTTGATGCTGCCCAAGAGAGGTTGGGGTTTAACCAAAATGACCACGATTTACTAAGACGTTCAGCACTTTTACATGAGATTGGCATGAGTATTGGACATAGCAGCTATCATCGCCATAGTGCTTATATCTTGGAGTTTGGTGAGATTGCAGGTTTTTCACAGATGGAACAAACCAGACTGGCGGGCATGGTGCGTTATCATCGCCGCAAGATAACAGTAAGTGATCATGAGACGTTGGCAAACATCGGCACAGATAGAATGACAAAGTTGGCACTCTTACTACGTTTGGCGGTGGCGATCAATCACACACGCACCGACATCCAAAAATCAGACATTAAATTTACCTTAGATGACCCCTCGCACTGGATACTTGCCGTAGCAAAAGAGAGACTGTTTACAGGACTGGTGGATGAGATTGACAATTTTGCAGCTTGGGGTGTCACACTTGAAGTTCTAAGTGATTGATTTTTCTGGTTAATTTTAAACGGTGAGAAATTTTTTTAAAATTTTAAAAAAAGCCCTTGACGTCCATCAAAAATACGATATAATACGCACCCATACAGCCACTGCTGATAAGCGGGAATAGCTCAGTTGGTAGAGCACAACCTTGCCAAGGTTGGGGTCGCGAGTTCGAATCTCGTTTCCCGCTCCAAATTTTAAAAGCCCAAATTGAAAGATTTGGGTTTTTGTTGTTCAAAAAATTAAGCATAGTGAAATTTCCCTTACCATATAAGCAGATAAAAGTTTAACAATCAGGCTTTGGTAGAGTAAACTGTAATTCTGCAATGAAATTATTTTTCATTACTTGATCACCCCTGATGACAGAGTAAAAATGCTTTGAGGTAGCCAAATAACCTTCTGACTTACTGGCAGTAGTTGGGCTGTTTCGTACACTGTCTTGACTGATGGATTCTTGGGGATAAAAATAAGACGGGTTTCTTTTAAATAATCAATTCTTAGAATTTCATGCGTGCACCAACTTTTCGTTAGGGATTGTCGTTCATTTAGCGTTCATTTAGGCGGTCTTTGTGCTTATCGTGCTATGCTCGTCAGGCTCTGATAAAATATTATTGACACAAGTTTGTCAATAAAGTAGCTTAAATAATACTGGCACCGCTGCTCTCGTTTGTCCTATTTTTTATCGTTTCTTAATGTTGATGGGGTCACAATGCAGGCATGCTTTTAATTTTCCTAAAAATCCGATTAAACCTATATGGTAGTAGGTTCTAAAAGAGATGAGAGTAGGGCGTTTATCTATTAGATCACCTTTATTGACATGGCTTATCTCTTATGCTAAAAAATATAATTTTTCTCAAACCTATTGTCATCGTGTTGTAACTGTTTTATAATTAAGTCCGCATTATTTCACAAGGAGCGTATTCGTGATAACAATCAACCCTAAATTCCCCAAACTTGTCGGCATCAGCATGCTATGTTCACTACTGTTCGCCTGTGGTGGCGACAAACCTGCTGACACCAAAGCTGAGAGCACTCAGACTCCTGCTGTTGCCACAGAAAATAAAGCGATTGCCATTACTGCAATCGTGGAACACCCTGCCCTAGATGCTGTTCGTAAAGGGGCACTAGAAACACTGGCAGCTGAGGGCTTTAAAGAGGGCGAAAATCTAAAAGTTAATTTCCAATCTGCCCAAGGCAACCCCGCCACGGCAGGACAAATCGCCAAACAGTTCGTGGCGGATAACCCTGATGTCATCATCGCCATCGCTACCCCCTCTGCCCAAGCGGTGGTATCTAGCACCAATACCATTCCTGTGGTCTTCTCTGCGGTTACCGAACCTGTGGAAGCCAAACTGGTGTCCAAACTAGACGGCTCTGGCACAAACGTCACAGGTGCCTCAGATGTATTGCCCCTAGAACCTCAGGTGGCACTCATCAAAGAACTCTTACCGAACGTTAAAAACATTGGCTTTGTTTATAGTCCAGGCGAGGTGAACTCCACCGTCACCCTAAAAAATCTAAAAGCCATCACCGCTCCTCAAGGCATTAACATCGTAGAAGCTCCTGCTCAAAAATCAAGCGACATTGCCATGAGTGCTCAAAGCTTGGTGGGTAAAGTAGATGTGATCTACACTTCAACCGACAATAACGTCATTAACGCTTATGAAGCACTGACCAAAGTCGCCAAAGAGAGCAAAATCCCCCTAGTCTCCTCCGATCCTAGTGTGATAGAACGTGGTGCCAGTGTGGCGCTTGGCGTGAACTATCATGAACTTGGTAAAGAAACGGGCAAAATTACCGCTCGCATTCTAAAAGGTGAAAAACCAGGGGATATTGCTGTATATAGTGCCAAAGAGCTTGATTTGATGGTGAGTGAGAAGAATGCCAGTGAGCAAGGTCTGACCATTCCACAATCAGTGTTGGATAAAGCTAAAAAGCAGTAAAATCAGCGTGACAATACAGTATTGGCATGGGTGATTTATCTTTTGCTCACACCCTAAAATTCACTAAAATACACGCCAAATCATAGGCGTGTATTCTGTTTTTATTGGAGTGGTTATGTCTTTAATTGCCTTCTTAGGGGCGTTAGAGAGCGGACTCATCTATGCCATCATGGCACTTGGAGTACTCATCTCTTTTCGCATTTTAGATTTTCCTGATTTGACAGCCGATGGTAGCTTTCCTTTGGGTGGTGCGGTCGCTGCGGTGGCGATTGTCGCTGGTTTTAACCCTTGGTTGGCTTGTATATTTGGCATGATGGCAGGGATGGTTGCAGGCGTCGTGACTGCATGGTTGAATGTCAAGATTGGCATTCTACATCTACTGGCAGGTATCTTAGTCATGACTGCCTTGTATTCGGTCAATCTACGCATCATGAATGCCCCAAACCTATCCTTGCTCGGCGAACCCACCGTCTTTACGCCTTTTATGGGTGGTGATAACGGTATGTGGGTTAGGGTCATGGTGGCAGGTGCTGTCGTCGTGGTCGTCAAGCTGTTTTTGGACTGGTTTTTTAGCACCGAGACAGGGCTTGCCATGCGTGCTACGGGCTCCAACCCAAGAATGGCACAAGCCCAAGGCATTAACACGCCTTTTATGATCATGCTAGGCATGGCAATCAGTAATGGTCTTATTGCCCTATCGGGTGCTTTGTTTGTCCAAACTCAGGGCAGTGCAGACATCTCTGTCGGTATAGGTACGATTGTGGTGGGCTTGGCTGCGGTCATCATCGGTGAGACGGTGCTAAGTGCTAAGAAGATTGTGTGGATTACCCTGTCCGTGATTATCGGTGCTGTCCTCTACAAGCTCTTCATACAGATTGCCCTGTCTAGCCAGACCCTACGCAGTATCGGTTTTGGTCCACAGGATTTAAATCTAGTGACCGCTCTGCTCGTGGCATTTGCCTTGATTTTACCCAAATTCCGCTCTAAGGTTCTTAGTGCCTTTGGAGTTGGTAAAAAACCTGCCAAAACAGGAGGTGCCTCATGATGACCGCAACGGATTTACGTCTGACCTTTAATGCTGGCACACCCATTGAGAACCCTGCTCTGCGTGGGCTGTCTCTTCACATCGACGACGGTGAGTTTGTCACGGTCATCGGTACAAACGGAGCAGGCAAATCAACGTTTCTAAATACAGTGAGTGGTGCTCTGCGTCCTGATACAGGCTCCATCATCATCAATGGCACCGATGTCACCAGAAAACCCACGCACAAACGCAGTCATTGGGTGGCTCGGGTGTTTCAAGATCCCATGGCAGGCACTTGTGAGGCTTTGACCATAGAAGAGAACATGGCGCTCGCCTATAAGCGTGGGGGCGTGCGTGGCTTACTGCCCTCCTTGAATACCAAAAATCGCGACCTGTTTCGTCAAAAGCTCGCCATTTTAAACCTAGGTCTAGAAAATCGCTTAACCGATCGCATGGGTCTGCTCTCTGGTGGACAACGTCAAGCCGTCAGCCTACTTATGGCAAGCCTGCAACCTTCAAAAATCCTGCTGCTTGATGAGCACACCGCCGCCCTAGACCCCAAAACCGCCGCTTTTGTATTAGAACTCACTGACAAAATCGTGGGAGAGGGCAAACTGACCACCATGATGGTCACACACTCCATGCAGCAGGCGTTAACGCATGGCACACGCACCATCATGCTCCATCAAGGTCAAGTGGTGCTAGACGTGTCGGGCGATGAGAGACGTGGCATGAGCGTTCAAGATCTCTTGGATATGTTTGAGAAAACCCGTGGCGAGAAAGTGGTGGATGACAGCTTGATTCTGGGATAACCCCTTGACAAGCTAATATTTCAAAAAAGACTTAAAAGTTTGCTTTTAAGTCTTTTTATGTGAATCAAGGTTGGGCAGTCGCCAGTTGGTTTGATAACAAACACCACACTGTTTATCAGTCGTGTAAACGTTAAATGTTTTAAATGTCATAATTAAGGTATTAGTACATTGATTCATCAAATTATATTTTAAACGATAATGAATAAGCCATTGCCAAATAATATTGATGAATTTTAACATCTTCTATTAAATGATTGTCTCCTTCTGATTTCTTCAGTCTTTTTAAGAGCATTTAATTGCCAGCTTCGTAAAAGTGATAATCACTTCTGGATGGTTTTCGGAGCGACCGAGTGGGGAGACGAGTTTTGAAAAGTTTCTGTGCGATTCATAAAAATTTACCTCTATTTGATTTACAGAATATCTTTTAATACTCCATCATATCCTACATTGGTTTTATTAACTTTTTTATCGGTTTCTACCTTATATTTTTGGCACACCCTTTGTCATAATTACTAATCTTGCCATCATTGCCTTGATGTCTCGTTGGGTGGCTTTTGCTAAATCATCAGCATCTTTTTTTGAATTAAACTTTGATTTTTCTGACCATAAGTCATGCAAAAATTTCCCAATTTCATGAATTGATGGTAAAATTATCCATTTTTTATGGCTGTCAATTAGAGCATCACATGAATCAGAACATCGCACGTCTTTTGGTCACTTGTGCCGACCAAGCAGGCATCGTCCAAGCCGTCTCTGGATTCTTATACCATCAAGGGGCAAACATCATCTCCCTTGATCAGCACACCACAGAAGCCTATGGTGGCAAATACTTCATGCGAGTAGAGTTTCATTTAGATGATCTCGCTGACAAAAAACAAACCCTGCTAGACACTTTTGCTAAGAACGTCGCCAATAAATATCACATGACATGGCGGCTGTCTTGTGGCTTTGAGGTCAAGCAAGTGGGCATTTTGGTCTCCAAAGAAGATCACGCCTTACTTGAACTCTTATGGCGATACAGCCGAGGTGTTTTGCCTTGTAAGATCACCAAAGTTGTCTCCAATCATGAGATGTTACGGGAAGATGTTGAGAGTTTTGGCATTGATTTTATTCACATTCCCATCAATAAAGACAACAAAGATGAATCTTATGATAAGATTGATGAGGTCATGCAGGGCAATGATCTACTTGTACTCGCTCGTTATATGCAAATCCTAACGCCTGCTTTTGTCAATAAATGGGAGAGCCGAGTGATTAACATTCATCACTCTTTTTTACCTGCGTTTGTGGGGGCAAATCCTTATAAGCAAGCCTTTGATAAAGGGGTAAAACTCATCGGAGCGACCGCCCACTACGTCACCAGTGAGCTTGATGAAGGTCCCATCATTGAACAGGGGGTAGAGCGTGTCAGTCATGCTTTTGATGTCAGCGAACTGCGTGAATTAGGGCGACAAATTGAACGAGAGGTGCTGGCTCGTGCGGTCAAATGGCACTTAGAGGACCGAATCATCATCGATGGCAATAAAACGGTGGTTTTTGACTAATCTATTGTCCACAAAAAAAACCGAGTCAGATGACTCGGTTTTTTTAGGTATTAACGAGTGCGTGGGCAAACTTCGTTATCGGCAAAGAAATACTTGATTTCACGCTCAGCAGACGTGGTGCTGTCAGAACCGTGAGCGGCATTCTCATCAATGCTGGTCGCAAAATCAGCACGGATGGTGCCTGCGGCTGCTTCTTTTGGATTGGTCGCACCGAGAATCTCACGATGAGCCAATACCGCATTCTCACCTTCTAGCACAGAAACCACCACAGGACCTGATGTCATGAATGCCACAAGATCATTAAAGAATCCACGCTCTTTATGCTCAGCATAAAAGCCCTCAGCCTCTTCTTTGGAGAGATGTTTCATTTTGGTTGCGATGATGTTTAGACCGTTTTTTTCAAAGCGAGAAAAAATCTCACCGATGTGGTTAGCACCAACTGCATCTGGTTTTACAATAGAAAGTGTACGCTCAATAGCCATGATGTTTCCTTAGATGAGGGATAGAATAAGAACTAAAAAGAAAGAATAATTTTGCCATTTTAGCGGTCAAAATCTTTTTTATTATAACTAAGTTTTTATAAAAATCCTAGTGGGTTAGGCAAATTTAATGCCGTTTTGGGCTTATTCTCAGCCATGTGTTCAGTCATGTATTTTCGTGGTATGTTGATATTGGTGTCTTGCAGCTGTCGTCATAAAACACCGCTTTTGGCTCTTGGTTTGGCGTTCATCTCTCGTGTCAGTCTTACTTTAATCACAAATTTGGCTTTCTCTTTTCCTTTTTACTTTTTCTTGCTTACCCTCTCTCTTGTCCACTCCCCTTTCTCACTAATACAAATCCCCTCTGATGCCAGAGAATAAATCGGATAAAAAAGACAAACACGCTGACATAAAAAACACTTGCGATGAACAAGTGTTTTTTGCTTTTTGGCTGTTGGAGCAGCTATGACATCACGCTAAGAAGCTGGCTTTGCCGCATCAAACATCAGGGTCGCCGCTTCAATGACAAAAACCTCACTTTCGGGCAGTTGTGGTCGCTCATTCTCCTTCATTAGGCTGCGTTCTTCGGCTAAGGCATCCATGCTGGCTTGATAAGTTGACCAATCTGTAAACACTGCCTCGCCCATGGCTTGACGGCGTGCGTTTTCTGCGGCAAGGGTTTTTTGCTCAATCATCTCGCCTTTTGCACGACGCTTATCAATATCCACATCGGCAGGCTGCTTGTCATCATCCATGGCACGAATGTCATTTAGGGCAACCAAATAACGAAACTGAGGATTGCTCTTTTGGCGTGCTTGTGATGAGGCGATGAGTGACTCCATGAGGTCTTTGGCGTACTTACCCTCAGATTTAAACGGAGTTGTCTTAATGGTGTCCCACTCTAAGGGGTTCTTATACTCACGCTCACCAAACTCAATGCCTTCATAGATATTCACCAGTGGCACATCAGGCACGACCCCTTTATTCTGCGTACTGCCTCCTGTGACACGGTAGAATTTACGCTGCGTGAGCGTCATAGAGCCCAACGCCAAATCATCACGTTGCACCTGTGCTGAGCCTTTACCTGTGGTGGTGCTACCCACAACAAGACCACGTCCATAATCCTGTATCGCCGCCGCAAAAATCTCAGAAGCCGAGGCTGATCCTAGATTGATGAGTACCGCCATGTCACCTGCGTACAGCTGTTTGCCACCGTCTCTATCGGTAAAAATCTGAACGTTGCCTTTGTTATCACGAATCTGCACCAATGGACCTTCTTTGATGAACAGTCCAAGCATTTTAGCGACTTCATCTAGCGAGCCACCCGGATTGTTACGCAAATCCACCACCATGCCGTCAATGTTCTGCTCATTTAGGGCTTTGATGGCTTTTTCGGTGTCTAGGCTCACCGAGCGGTATTCATCTGCCCCTGCACCGTTACGACGGGCGGCGAAGTTAAGATAAAAACTTGGTATTTCAAGTACGCCCACCCGCTTCGTACCGCCCTCATAAGGGACTTCTACGACACGATGATGAACACCTGATTCTTCTTGCTGTATGACATCACGGACAATGGTGACGTTGCGTGCGGCACTGTCTGGGGTGTTAGGCTGCTTAACACGAATGGTGACAGAGGTGCCTCTAGCACCACGGATTAACGCCACAATCTCACGCGTGCTAAACCCAACCACGTCTACCATCGCCTCGCCATCTTGGGCAACACCGATGATCAAATCATTGGCTTTGACTTGTCCTGTCTTTTGGGCGGGACCCCCATCCACCAAGGTCACAATGCGGGTATAATCTGGATTTTTGCGGTCAGGACGAATGGAGACACCAATGCCCTCTAATTGCAAATTGGACTGAATCTGCATTTCGTTGGCTTGCACAGGTGCAAAATAATTACTATGCGGATCATACGCCATGGTCGCTGCATTTAAAATCGTCTCCATGACTTCATCATTTTTTAGGCGTGCCAACTGTTCTTGCTGACGATGAATGCGATTAAGCAAAATCTCTGTGGGGGTGCGTTCATCGCCACGCACCAAATCCTGCCCACGAGACAGCTCAGGGTTATCCAAAAACGCCTTGTCTTTTGCCTTATCGTCTTCTTGCCCTAAGGTAATGCCAATCAGAGCAAATGTGGTCTGGGTCTGCCAAAACTCTCTTTGCTCCTCGGCTGTCTTAAAGCGTGGGGCTTCTTCACGATCTAGCACGATGGTTTTGTCGGTATTTAGGCTAACTGGTGTCTGCAAAAGCTGTTTGGCAAAATCATAGTACTCATTAGAGCGAGTGCGATAACGCTCAAACACCTCAATGCCTGCTGATAGATCACCACGCTTTAACCGCTCGGCAAAATTGTCGCCATATTTGGCATTGAATTCATCAATATCTGACTGCAAGAACAGCGTGCGTGAGGGATCAAGCTGATCATAATACATCGCCAAGATTTTTGCACCCATGGCTTTATCCAAGGGTTGTTCTAGATAATGGGTTTTATCAAGCAATAAAGCGACTTGGCGTGTCGTGACTTTTTGTTCGGCGGTCGGCTCAAATCCCACCCTATCTTCTGCTGCTGCCACGCCCACATAGCTCTGGGCAAACAAGCCGCCCGCGACAACGGTTGCCACCCCTGATAAGAAAAGTTGTTTTTTTGACATCATAAATTTTCCATGAATATTGTTGGTCAAGACCAATTAAAAATGACTTATCATAACATAGATTTATTACTTCTGTGTCTTAATTTTGTGAGGATTTTTTGGGGAATTCTGCACGGATTGTCATGATATTTTTTTATTTTCATGGCATAATACAGCCTTTTATGACCCCAAATTTTGACGTTTAAGCTAAGTAAATCCTGCTCTTTTTATCCTC
>JBHCFR010000237.1:0-2511 GCA_041801945.1 Moraxella sp.
CCCCAATCACTGGGCAAGGCTAGATGACTTTGAAGGCGAAGGGTATTGCCGTGTGGTGATTGATGTCTATCTACAAACAGGCGAAAAAATAGCCGCCTTTGTCTATGCGTTGGCAGAGCAAGACAGGGCAAATTTGAGAGCAATAAAGGGCAGATGAATGCGTATCGTTGCACTTGACCATTTGGTTTTGACCACTCTTGATATGGATAAGACGATTGACTTTTATGTCAATGTTTTAGGCATGAGTGAAGTTACTTTTGGCGATAACCGTAAAGCCTTGTTATTTAGCAAGCAAAAAATTAATTTGCACCAAAAGGGCAATGAGATTAAGCCCAATGCGACTAATGCCGATTGCGGCACAGCGGATTTGTGTTTATTAACCGATACGCCCCTTGATGATGTGATGAAACATTTGCAAACTCATCATATCACTATTATTGACGGCATTGTGCCACGCACAGGGGCGGTGGGTAAAATCAACTCCATTTATATCCATGACCCTGATGGCAATTTGCTTGAAATTAGTTGTTATGAGTAGGGTGTTTTATACATGATTAAAATTTACATTATGGTAAATGCAAAAAATTATGAATAATAAACTTTTAAAATATGGTATTAACCCGACCAATCGCCCAAAAATCCCTGCAATCAAAAAGCTAGATTTGACAGGCGAACAAGGGCAACAGATTATTAAATCTGAAACCAAATTGGTATTACGAACGCATAAAGAAACCTTTAAACGCTTGGCGGATATGTAGTGGATATTATTTGTTTTCCATTTGAGCGGGTCATTGAAATTAACGCCTACATTCTTTCTACCGACAAAGGTATGAAAGCTTAAACGATGTGTTTGAAATTGCCAGTAAATATGCGGGTAGTATTGCAATGGCTCACGCCTTATCCGATGCTAATAAACGCACAGGATTGGCGGTTGCCTTAGAATATTTATCGCTCAATGATTATGAAATTACGATAGACCATATTTTGATGGCGGACGCAATGCGTGATTTGGTTATTGGTGAATTGCCCGAAAGTGAATTTGCCGATATTTTGTATTATCAATATTTAAATAGTCATTAAGGCGTATAAGATGACCGCTACCAATCAAACCAATCATAGCCCCCGTTTTTGGGTGGGAGTGGTATCGGAAAGTCATGTTGCCCGTGGGGTAGAAGGTGGCTTTTGCCAAGTCTGTCATGGCAAGTCTGCTCCCCTAAAACGCATGAAAAAAGGCGATTATTTGTTGTATTATAGTCCAAAAACAGATTTATACGACGGTGAAAAACTGCAAGCCTTTACCGCAGCAGGCAAAATGATAGATGATAATGTGTATTCATTTGAGATGAGTCCTGATTTTATTCCTTATCGTAGGGATGTGATGTATTATCAGCCTGTTCAATCTTGTTCAATAGACATTGCAAGACAGCATCCAAAGTGGAAAGAATATGCAAGCCAGCTCCGTTATGGATTGTTTGAAGTGAGCAAAGATTTTTATTTGCATATTTTTAATCATATGAAATTATAACTTATTGCTAAGTTATCATTTATTAAGTTGGCTTATATTGTATTAATTGGTTTAATCAAACACTTAAACCCAAATCAAAACCCATTAACCCCAAACCCCACATAGGGCAAAGACAATGAGCGTCAATCACATTCACGATTTTGAAATTTTAAACGAGCTAAACGCCAAGTTTACAAATCTAACCGTCCAAGAAACCGCAGACGGCATTCCTACCGTTTGGGTGGATAAAGCCCAAGTGCTTGATGTGCTTTTGTATTTGCGTAAATTGCCCAAGCCCTATGTGATGCTCGTGGATTTGTCCGCTGTGGACGAGCGGTTGCGTCGCCACCGTCATGGCTTGCCTGATAGCGATTTTACGGTATTTTATCACTTGATGAGTTTAGAGCGTAACAGCGACATTCGTGTCAAAGTCGCCCTAGCCGAGGGCGAGAGCATTCCATCAGCCACCAAGATTTACCCCAATGCCAACTGGTATGAACGTGAAGTGTGGGATATGTTCGGCGTGGTGTTTGATGGGCATCCACACCTGACACGCATTTTGCTGCCAAAATACTGGGAAGGGCATCCCCTGCGTAAAGAGTACCACGCCCGTGCTACCGAATTTACGCCGTATTTTCTTAACAGTGCCAAACAGCAATTTGAACAAGAAAACCTACGCTTTGTCCCCGAAGAGTGGGGTATGAAGCGAAGCGGGCGTGATGAAGACTTTATGTTTTTGAACATCGGTCCTAACCACCCATCAGCACACGGGGCGTTTCGTTTGGTGTTGCAGCTGGACGGCGCAGAGATTGTGGACTGTATCCCTGACATCGGCTATCACCATCGTGGGGCGGAGAAGATGGCGGAGCGTCAAACGTGGCATTCATTTATCCCCTATACCGACCGTATTGACTACTTGGGCGGGGTGATGAATGAGCTGCCGTACATCATGGCGGTGGAGAAACTCGCTGGCATTACCGTGTCTGACCGTGCCAACACCATTCGCA
>JBHCFR010000238.1:0-2746 GCA_041801945.1 Moraxella sp.
GACATCAGGCAGTCTCTCTCCTGTCAGCTCAAAATAGAACACCGTCGTCACCGTGCGTCCACGAGCAGAGCGACTCGGTAAATCAAAGGTGTGCTGTGATTTTAGCGTGCTTGGGCTGATGATGAGTCCTGTCTCTTCTTCTAGCTCACGCAGTGCACATTGCAAGAGCGTCTCATCTTTATCCAAAAACCCGCCCGCCAAGGCATACAGTCCACGCCCATATTCGCCACCTCGCTCGATGAGCAGCACATGACCTGCCTGCACCACCAAGGCATCTGCTGTGACAAAGATGGGCGGATAAGGGGCGGATGACCATGAGCTTTGATAATCCAATACATGGCGATATTCACGTTGTAAGCCATCAAAATCCTCTGTCTGGCGAAATTTTTGCAAAAAAAGACGGCTGGGTTCTGGCATTTTCTCATACAAATCATCACCACTCTCTAAACGCCCCTCTAAACCCTCCTCCAAAAAATACGCTCGTCTGATGGGGGTGGCAGACAGCTCCTCAAAGCTTGGCAACTCTACAAACGCCCATTTGGGGAACAATGACAAATAATAAGAGCTGTCATCTTTGGTGTGTCCAATCACGCCAATGCTCGCCCCCTCATCGCCTGTGATGAATGACACCGCCTCATGGATGTTTTGCAGCCATTTGTGGTCATTATAGAGCGTGTCATCTATCGGCAGACACACAACGCGGTCACTGTCGCCCCTCTCGTTATCAAAGGCTTGCAAAATCATGTTTTCACGCTCATCAAAGCTAAAAGGGTTCTTGATGGTGCGTGGGCTGTTTGCCGAGCCGATTAGGATGATGACGGTTTTGGCACGCGTCAGTGCTTCACGCACCACAAATTCATGCCCAAGGTGAAATGGCTGAAAACGACCGATGAACACCAAATAATCAAATTGAAACATTTTAAATCCCATGATTGAAAAAATTAGACTTGATAAAATGCAGTATGTTACCATAAAGAGGGCAACAATTAGCCAATTTTAAAGAGTTTTGTCATGAGCGAACATGAAACACAGAGCGAACCGCTAAGCAGTAACATCACCATCACCCCTAGTGCCCAAGATTATCTGGCAGAACTTCTTGCCAAACAAGAGGTGGAAGGCATTGGCGTGCGTATCTTTGTGGAACACGCAGGCACCCCTCGTGCTGAATGCTGCATGAGTTACTGCCAGCCTGATGAGATTGATGAAGATGACCTGCAAATCCCTTATGACAAATTTGTCGCTCACATTGATGCACCGAGCATTCCTTATTTGCACGATGCAGTGATTGATTATAACAAGGATCGTTTTGGTGGACAGCTGACCTTTCGTGCCCCCAACTCTAAGGTTCCCCAAGTTGGCGAAAATGCCAGCATTGAAGAGCGTATTACTTATGTGCTCCAAGCCGAGATTAATCCACAACTTGCCAGCCATGGCGGCCATGTGGAGCTGCTAGAAGTCATCGAAGATGATGCAGGTAAAACGGCAGTACTCAAATTCGGCGGCGGCTGTCAAGGGTGCAGTGCCGTGGATGTCACGCTGCGTCAAGGGGTAGAAGTTCAGCTCAAACAACAAATCCCTGAACTCACCCACGTCATTGACGAGACCGACCACACCAAAACCGACAACGCCTATTACAAATAACGTCCATTGCCAATGATTTGGCATTATCACAAACTCAAAAAAGAACCTAAAAGGGGTGTGTCATGCACCCTTTTTTTATGCACCTTTTTTTTGAGTTATCATCTCTGACTTTTATCTGACTTTTAGAGGAGGCAAGATGATTTTTTATTTCAAAAATTGTCCAAATCCTGTTTTTAATTTTTGCAGTTTTGGTGGTATGGCAAAATTACAATAGCCTTGGGTCGGGTTCTTAGCAAAGAAGTTCTGATGATAGGCTTCGGCAGCATAAAATGGCGGTGCAGGCTCCACTCGGGTGACCACGGCAACACCTGCTTGGGTTAATTCATCAATTTTACGGCGAATGATGTCAAGCTCGTCATGGCTCTCATAAAAAATCACTGAGGCATACTGCGTGCCGATGTCGTTGCCTTGACGGTTTCGCGTGGTTGGGTCGTGCGTGGCAAAGAAGATGTCTAATATGGTGGATAAATCAATGACACTCTCATCAAAGACGACTTTGACGACTTCTACATGACCTGTCCTGCCTGTGCAAACCATGTCATAATTTGCCGTCTCCTCCTGCCCGCCTGCATAGCCGCTCGTGACACCAATCACCCCCTTCACCGCCAAAAATACCGACTCAGTGCACCAAAAACAGCCGCCACCCAAAATAATCTCTTGCATAAGCCATCCTCATACGCTGTCAAAGCCTTGTTAAAGCCCTGTTAAAGTCATGAAAAAAACCATGACAAATGGTAGAATATCACATATTTTCATAAAATCCAATGAACCATGCCAAAGAGCCAAACCACCACGCCAAAGAGCCAAACCATCGTCACCGACACCATTTTTGCCACGCCTCTTGACAGACACGCTCGTTTTTCCTTTGATGAACACGTGGTGGCGTGTTTTCCTGACATGATACGTCGCAGCGTGCCTGGATATGGTCAAGTACTCGCCATGCTGCCAATATTTGCCCGTCGCCATCTGTCACATCGCCAGCATAAAAACGGCAAAAAAATCAGCCGTATCTATGATTTGGGCACGTCTTTGGGGGCGGTTCTCTTTGCCTTGGCAGGTGAGTTTGCACCAGACGAGGTAGAACTCATCGGCGTGGACAACTCTC
>JBHCFR010000239.1:0-12181 GCA_041801945.1 Moraxella sp.
CAGGCGTGTGTCGCTCATGGCATCGCTTATAAGCAGATTGCTTTTGTCAGTGGTATGATGGACATGAGCCATGTGCAGGCATTTGCTGACTTTTTTAATGACACCGAACGTCCTTTGCACATTTTTTGTCGTACAGGCAACCGCTCCAACAACCTTCTGATGACCGCAAGAGAAAAAGATTTGTTAGATGAAGAGTGATAAAGGCAGCCAATAAACAGCTTAGCCTTATTGATTGATTGGTCGTGCTTTTTTTAAATTGACCAGTGCAACACAACTGGCAAGCAAGATACTCATAATAGTACCATAATAGTAAATGACACCCAAAAGAGCGGCTGATGACTTCTTATCATGCTATTTTATCCATTTATTTGGTAAAAATTAGCGAAATGATTTGTTTTAAATAGCATTTTGGATGTCAGTATTTTCTTAATTTCATTACCTAAACCTACTTGCTTTAAACTTAGCCGTCTGATCTTAGCTTCTAGCCTTACCTCTTTAAATTTAGCCTTTTAAAACCATCTTTTTAAATTAGCTCTTTAAACTAACTCTCTAAAATTAACGCGTGATGAGTATTTATCTGCCAATTTGACCATCAAATATTGCCATTTTAAACCGCTCTTCCTTATCAAACCAATCTTAGCAGCCCCTAAAACCCAGATGAACACACAGTCATCGTGGCAAGTTTTTATTTGTGTAAAATTTTTAACATGTCAAATTTTTTTTGTATTTTTTATTGTGCTAGCGTGTATTTTTGTTCATTTTATGCTACACTCAAACAACAAGCTGACCAAGTCATCATAGGGAGATGCGTGCATGAAAAAAAGCTTTGACGAACTAAAAACCGCTGATGGACGCTACAAAGACAGTGCCAAACTGATTGGCGAATGGCTGTCCACCACCAATAACGACACCCTAAATGGACTCAACGAACAAGCCGCCAACATCTTTTATAGAAAAGGGGTGACCTTTACGGTTTATAGTGATGCCAATAACATTGAGCGTATGATTCCCTTTGACATCATTCCAAGAATCATTGAGCTTAGCGAATGGCAGATGATAGAAGCAGGCTGCAAGCAGCGCATCAAAGCCCTTAATCATTTTTTGGACGACATTTATCATCAGCAAAGCATCATCAAAGAAGGCATTGTCCCTGCCGAATATGTCTATGCCAGCGGCTGTTATGAGCCGTGGATGGTCAATATCAAACTGGACAAGCCCATTTATTCACACGTCTCTGGCATTGATTTGATTCGTGATGAACAAGGACAATATCGTGTCCTAGAAGACAACCTGCGTACCCCATCGGGCGTCTCTTATATGTTAGAGAGCCGCGGCATTTCCCAAACCTTGATGCGTGACATTTATTATGGCATGAACGTCAAACCCGTCTCTGACTACCCACAACGCCTAAAAGCCTGTCTGACTCACGCCACCAACAAATACGACCCCCAAATCGTGGTGCTCACCCCCGGGCGGTTTAATTCTGCCTATTATGAGCATGCGTTTTTGGCACGTGAGATGAATGTGCCTTTGGTGCATGGCTATGATTTAATTGTAGAAGACAACAAAGTCTATATCCAAGGCGTGCGTGGCAAAGTACAAGTAGATGTGATTTATCGGCGTATTGATGACCCTTATCTTGACCCCTTAGCGTTTCGCTCGGATTCTATTTTGGGGGTGTCAGGGCTCATGAGTGCGTATCGCGCGGGCAATGTGGTCATCACCAATGCCCCCGGTACAGGGGTGGCTGATGACAAAAGCATGTATCCGTTTGTGCCTGATATGATTGAATATTATTTGGGCGAAAAACCCATTTTGCCCAATGTAGAAACCTATCAATGCCGAAAAGCCGATGAATTAGCCTATGTGCTTGATAATCTAAAAGATTTGGTTGTCAAAGAAACCCAAGGCTCAGGCGGCTATGGCATGCTCATCGGTCCTGCTTCCACCAAAAAAGAAATAGAAGCCTACCGCCAACGCCTACTTGCCAACCCCGAAGGCTTTATTGCTCAGCCCACCCTCGCCCTATCCACCAACCCCACCATTACCGAAGATGGCATTGAGCCACGTCACATTGATTTACGCCCCTTTATTTTGTCACATGGCGATGGTTCTGTGGATATTGTGGCAGGGGGATTGACACGGGTTGCCATGGTGAAGGGGTCTTTGGTGGTCAATTCGTCCCAAGGGGGTGGCATCAAAGACACTTGGGTGGTAGATACTAGCACGCCACCCAGCCCTTATGACAAAAATATTGGTAGCCATCTGTCGTTGAGCCACGTCGCTGCTGAACACGAAACCAACAAACAAAAATTCTTGATTTTGCTCTTGTCCACTGCCAGCTGTCTGGTATGGCTTGGGCGTTATAGTGAACGCTTGCGTCATTATGATGCCATGATTACCAAACTCAAAGCAAACAAGCTCACTGACGTAGAAATTGCCCACATTATCACCGAGCTTGGCTTTGGCTTAGAGATGGGGGCATACATAGAGCCAAGTGCTGAGAGCTTGTACCGCTATCTATTAGGACACAAAATCCCTGCCACCACGCGTGCCATTGACCAAAATGTCCAAGATGTCAAAGGCGTGATTGGTAAAGATACCGCAGAATTGTATCAATTCATCAAACGCCTTGCCAATACCAACAAATACCAAGCTGCCACCTTGCAGCTGCATGCGTGTGATGAGGCGATGAAATTAGAAGATGCCACTGTGTTGTTATTTTGGGAGCTCGGCAAACGCTTTGAGATTTTGGAGCGTCACATCATCCTCAAAGAAGACTGGCGTCATGCGTCTGAACAGCTGTGCTTGTCGGTGGCGACTTTGCCTGAAAATACGCGTTGGCGTGAATTAGACCGCCTTGCCAATCAGCTGGCAAAATCCGCCTGTGTGGATAATTTTGTGCCGCTGCGTGATGAATTTCAGACCATTTTAGAACAAGGCGTATAGGACAAGGAGTCGTTATTTTATGAAACTACACATCAGCCACCAAACCAATTATTTTTATAACGAACTGGCACAACGCAGCGTACAGTATATCCGCATGACCCCCATGGAATTTACTCATCAGCACATTGAGCGTTGGCAAGTCATGCTCCCCAAAGTCGCCAAAACCCAAACCGATGGTTTTGGCAATCAATGGCTGATTTTAAGCCGCAACGAGCCACACGACAACCTACAAATGCAAGCCTCAGGCGTGGTCAACATCAATCCTGACACCCCTTATATCCCTGATGACGTGCGTGTGCCTTATTTGTTATTTGCCGTACCCACGCCACTGACCGCCTGCTGTGATGAGATGCGTGCGTTTTATCAGCCTCTGTTGGAGGGGTATCACGCCCTGACGGATGCCGACCAAAAACGCACCAAGCTCCAAGCGTTTGCCAAAGCATTGCTTGACAAAGTCCCCTACCAACAAAACGTCACGCATGTTGGTACCACCGCCCAAGAAGCCTTTCATCTTGGTTTAGGTGTCTGCCAAGACCATAGCCATATTTTTATTGCCTGTTTGCGTGATTTACAAATCCCTGCACGCTATGTCTCAGGGTATCTGTATGAGCCCAGTGGTCAGCACATGGCAAGTCATGCTTGGGCAGAAGCGTGGATTGATGGCAACTGGTACACCTTTGATGTCTCCAATCAGCATTTTACCCCGCAAGCCCACGTCTATGTTGCCATTGGGCGAGATTATCTGGATGCAGCCCCTGTGCGTGGGGTGCGTCTTGGCGGGGGGTATGAAGACTTATACAGCCAAGTCATGGTACATCAGCTGCCTGATTAGCAGTTTTATCACACAAACACAACACGCCTTGCGTTTTAAATTAAGTTACAATTTAATTGCAATGCGTGTTGGTATTTTCTTATATAATACAAGGTTTATATTTTTTTGGAACGTTTATCATGACCTATTGTGTCGCCATTCGTCTCAAAGACGGCATGATTTTTGCCAGTGATACCCGCACCAATGCTGGCATTGATAACATCTCTACCTTTCGCAAGATGTATCAATATGGAGTGGCAGGCGAACGCTTTTTAAACTTACAAACCGCTGGCAATCTTGCCACCAGTCAAGCCGTATTTGGCAAAGTGCAACAAGCCATTGACCAGCACGCTGAACGCAATTTACGCAACGCCCCCACCATCTTTGATGCCGCACAACTGATTGGTGAATATGTGCGTGAAGTCACCACCTATTCGCAAGCCTTAGCACAAGATAATGGGGCTAATTTTACCAGCAGTTTCATTTTGGGCGGTCAAATCAAAGGCAGTGCCCCTGAAATCTTCTACATCTATCCTGAGGGTAACTGCATCAAAGCCACTACCGATACGCCCTATTTTCAGCTTGGCGAATCCAAATACGGCAAACCCATCCTTGACCGCTCGCTTGACTATCATTCTAGCTTGCAAGAGGCCTTACGTGCCATCTTAATCTCTTTTGATTCTACCTTACGCTCCAACCTGTCTGTGGGATTGCCTATTGATTTATTGATTTATAAAAATGACACGCTAGCCTTCCCCGAAGGCAAACGTATTGATGAAAATGATGAATATTTTAAGATGCTGCGTAACCGCTGGTCAGAAGGACTCAAACAAATCCTAATTGACATGCCGCACTCCCCTGATGATTATTGGGTATGACCCATCATCTGCCATCACCCCAATCGTATCCGATGATGCTTTTGGGGTTCTTTATGCTTTTAAATCAAAAAGATGTTTTGATTCCTTTAAAATACACAGCACAAATCACGGCTTGTCCATCGCTCTCATATCAGCATCAAAACCCATTGATAAGTAGCACGCTCTCGCCTGCTCGCCTGACATCATCCACCGTCAAGCTTTTTTTGCCACTTAGTGCTTGTCGCCATTTTCTGGCTCCTGACAGACCTTGAAACAGCCCCAAATAATGCCGTGTTAAAGTGGCAAGATTCGCCCCTTGTGCCGCCCTTCGTTCAAGATACAAGCAAAGATGTTCCAAAATTTGGCGATGGGTGGGAGGGGTTTCGCCCCACAATTGACAACATTGCCCCATGAGCATGGGATTGTGATAAAAAGCACGCCCTATCATCACGCCATCCACATGATTAAGATGGGTTTTGATGTCATCTAGATGATCAATGCCTCCATTGATTTCTATGAACAGTTTGGGGAATTCCCTCTTTAAGCGATACACTTCCTCATAACGCAGCGGTGGGATTTCACGATTTTCTTTGGGTGAGAGCCCATGCAGCCAAGCAATGCGAGCATGAACCACAAAATGAGTGCAGCCAGCCTCCGCCACCTCTTGGACAAAATCACGCATGAACTCATAATCATCAAAGGTATCAATGCCGATGCGATGCTTGACAGTCACAGGCTTGTCGGTCATCTGTTTCATCGCCCGCACCATGTCCGCGACAAGCGTTGGCTCTGCCATGAGACACGCTCCGATTTTGTTGTGTTGGACACGGTCAGAAGGACAGCCGACATTAATGTTAAATTCATCATAGCCCATGTTATCTGCCATCTCTACACATTTTGCCATGTTAGATGGACTTGAACCACCAAGCTGTAACACAAGAGGGTGCTCTGTGTCATCGTATCTGAGCACATAATCTGTATCACCCTTTAAAATCGCACTGTCGCTTATCATCTCAGTGTATAAATGGATGTGCCGATTAAAAAGTCTGGCAAAATAACGAAAGTCAGTGGTCGTCCAATCAATCATCGGGGCGAGCGATATTCTTTTGTTGTTCATGAACACGTCCATCAGGATTTTAATCCCATGGCGTACGCTGCCACCATTGGTTTAACGAAAGGGATTTTGTCAAACGCAATCAGCCCGACATTACGGGCAAATTTCATGGCAGGATTGGGGCTTGTGAAGCTGCCCACCACGGTATCGCAGAATTTAATCACTCTTTGTTGGTCAGCTTGGCGAGATTTTTCATAAGCCAGCAAACGCCCCAAATTACCAAAATCTGGCGTGGTCATGCCAAATTTACCTTTTTGGGCGTTGTTTAGGTTCTCACCCAGCATTCTTGACAGAGCATGAGCATCTCTTAGGCAAAGATTAAAGCCCTGCCCTGCCACAGGGTGCAGCGTGTGGGCAGCATTACCCATCAAGACACAGCGACCCATCACCTGCCGATGAGCCAATACTTTGGTTAAAGGGTATGCCCCTCGCCGTCCTGCCCGCATAAACCTCCCTGCATCTTGTCCAAACACCTGCTGCAAAGTGCTTAAAAAGTGTTCATCATCATTTAGATATTGCTGCTCTTCTCCCTTAGGGCAAATAAACACCACCGAACGGCGATGTGTACCCTCCAAGCTGTCAGGCAAAGGCAGTACCGCCAAAGGACCGACAGGGCTAAATTTCTCAATCGCCACATGATGATGAGGCAAATCCGTCTCTACCACACCCACGATACCCACCTGCTCATAATCATGACTGTCCGCACCCACGCCCAATATCTGACGAGCCTGTGAATGCTGACCATCACACGCCACCACCAATGGTGCAGATAGGCGAATCTCATCATTGCTGTCTTGCTTGATGGCTTCAATATAGGCAAGATTATCCTCTTGATGGATGTTCATGACTTGGGTGTTGTCATATAAGCTGACATAAGGACTCATCTTCACTTCATGGAGCAGCACACAGCCAAGCCATGCATTTTCCATCACAAAACCAAAGCTCTCCACGCCCTCTTCGGTTTTGTCCAAAGTTGCCCTCCCAAAGCCATTTAATTCACTGATGAGTACTTTATCAATACGACAAGCATGGCTCTCTAACGCCCCCCACAACCCAATTTCAGTATAAATTTGCACACTACGTCTGGATAAGGCGGTGTTACGACTGTCTAAATAAGAGGTGCGTCCCACATCTTCGTTTGGGCTCACCGCCGGGTATTTGACGGTTTCTAGTAGTGTACTATAAATCCCATGATGAGCAAGCAGCAAAGCAAAAGACAAACCGACATGACCGCCACCGATGATGATGACGTGGTTGCTAGCAGATGACATGTCATTAGAAGTTGCTGGGGTCATGAGGGTCTCGTCAGTGTGAACAAATAAGCCATTATAACACAACCAATCATTTCCCATTAAGCCAAAATTTTGTTATAATGCCGACACTTGGCATGATTTATCGTTGGTTGGTTGTCAGATGGTAGATAAGCTATGGGTTGGTACATTCCCAAAACCGATTTTATCACCACCCAACAATCCATAACACAATCCACAACATGATGACATGCCTCTTACTCTTTGATGATTTTGGAGAATGATGATGAACATTCAAGCACTCATGCAACAAGCCCAAGCCATGCAAAAACAAGTGGAACAAAACGTAGAATCCGCCAAAAAAACACTTGCCCAAAAAGAAGTGCAAGGCGAGGCAGGTAATGGCTTGGTCAAAGTTACCATGACTGGTCGCCACGTGGTTAAACGTCTGTCCATTGACCCAAGCCTGATGGGTGATGAGCCTGACGTCATTGAGGATTTGGTGGCAGCCGCCATTAATGATGCAGTACGTCAAGCAGATGAGCTTCACGAGGAAATCATGGCAGGGGCAACCACAGGCATGGGTCTGCCCAAGGGCATGCAAGGGCTGTTTGGTTAATGCTCACCCCCAAATTTGATCAGCTGGTCAAAGCCTTACAAATCTTACCCTCCGTTGGGCAAAAATCTGCTCAGCGTATGGCAATTGACTTATTGTCCAAAAAACGCTCGCAAGGTTTGGCACTTGCCTATGCCTTAGAGATTGCCATGAATGAAATTAAAGAATGCCAAATTTGCCATTCATTTAGTGATGAGGACATTTGTCCTATCTGTGCCGACCCTCGTCGTGATGACAGCCAACTTTGTGTGGTAGAGCGCGCCTCTGATGTGGTGGCGATTGAACAAAGTGGCGCTTATCGTGGGCGTTATTTTGTGCTTGGTGGTCATTTGTCGCCCTTAGATGGCATTGGAGCGGATGATCTGAACATGGATGATCTCATGACCTTGATCAAAAAAACGCCCATTCATGAGTTGATTCTTGCCACAGGGGCAACGATAGAGGGTCAGACCACCGCTTTTTTCATTCATGACGCCGTGAAAGCTCATGTGGATAACATCTCTCGCTTAGCCCAAGGCATTCCCATGGGGGGCGAGCTTGGCTATGTGGATAGCTTGACTTTGCACCAAGCCCTACAAAATCGGGCTTGTTTGTAAGCCAAACACAGATGTACGTGTCAAGTCTTTGATTGTTTTTTGTTAAGATATTAGCTAAAAGCGATTTATTTTTTAAAATCTGTTATAATAATCTGTTCATTTTTATTTAATTAAAGGAGTCACTCATGGACATGCCTGTTGTACAATTTGACACCACTTACGGTCAAATCACCATTGAACTAAACGCCGAAAAAGCACCTGTCACAGTAGCCAACTTCCTAGATTATGTAGAAAGCGGTCACTACGATGGTACGATTTTTCATCGTGTGATTGATGGCTTTATGATTCAAGGGGGCGGCATGGACAGTCAGATGAGCGAAAAACGCACTGGCACGCCGATTAAAAACGAGGCAGATAACGGTCTAAAAAATGAGGTTGGCACCATCGCCATGGCTCGCACCTCAGACCCACATTCTGCCACCGCTCAGTTTTTTATCAATGTTAAAAATAATGATTTTCTCAATTATAGCAGCCCAACACCGCAAGGTTGGGGCTATGCTGTTTTTGGCAAGGTGACTGATGGCATGGATGTGGTCAATCAAATTAAGAGCGTCTCCACAGGGCGTTATGGCTATCATTCAGACGTGCCTCGCGAGCCAGTTGTCATCAACTCCGCCAAAGTGATTTCTAAATAAACTCTCTATTAAGCCAGTCTTTAAAATAGCATTAAGGGTGAGATATCACCCTTAATTGATTATTCATCTTAATGGATAAATAAACTTAAAATAAACGGACTTTTGGTGCATTTGTCATTAGCCTTTCATTCTATTGACTTGCCCACACTGAGTCCTTTTATACATCTTAGCCATGCAATTTAATCATGCAATTTAACCATGCAATCCTTTGACCACCTGCTGACCACACGCCCTCACGACATCTCCATGGTGTTTGTCAGTGATTTACATCTATCACAAGACACTGCTGTGCTTAATGGTGCTTTTTTGGGGTTATTGAGGGATTTGTCAGCCCTGCCAAATCTGCAATGCTTGTTTATTCTGGGAGATTGGCTAGATGCTTGGATTGGCGATGATGATTATTTAACACTCAATCATGCTGATAAGCAACCTCATTTTCTAACACCAATCCTAGCGTCTTTGAAAAAATTATCCACAAAAACAAGCATATACCTCATGCATGGCAATCGTGATTTCGCCATCCGCCAAAGACTGTGCGATGAGTTTAACGGCACGCTCATCAAAGAACCTTATTTTCTCACCCTACAAGACACCAAAGTTCGCTTAGAACATGGCGATAGGCTTTGTACGGACGATAAAGCCTATCAGCGTTATCGCAGAGTTATCCAAAACCCCGTTGTCTCTTGGCTGTTATTAAAACAGCCCCTGATGAAACGCAGGCAGCTTGCTCAAAAAATAAAAAGCAAGTCTTATGCAGATAAATCCTCCAAATCATCTCACATCATGGATGTCAATCTTTTGTCGGTACAAAAAGCGATGCAGACCTGTCAGATACTCATCCATGGGCACACTCATCGCCCCCATGTGCACGTCATGAACGGCAAAAGGCGGCTTGTCTTAGGAGACTGGCGAGATGAGCATGGCAAAGCACAAGCCGTCATCGGCGTCTATGTCAAACCTGACAATCCTACCACCAAACAAGGCGAGATTGACCTGTGGCAGATTTGATGGGCTTGACTGCCTCTTGAACCACCTCTTGACGAATCACTGACACACTCATTTTTATTCCCCAACTGCTCTGCTTGCTAGCATCTACCTTAGGTTTTTGCGTAGGATTTTACCCACCGCTGACTTGGGAATCTCGCCAATAAACTCTATATGCTTGGGAAGTTTGTAGCCCGTCAGGTACTGCTTAGCCCATGCTCGCAGAGCCTCTGGTGTCAGCTCATCGTCTTGGGCATCATCTTGTCTGACCACAAATAACTTCACCGCCTCGTGGCTGTGCTCATCTGGCACGCCAATCGCACAGCACTCAATGATGCTCGGATGCATGCTAAACACTTGCTCAATCTCACTAGGATAGACATTAAACCCTGAGACATTGACCACGTCTTTTTTACGATCAACGATTTTTATAAATCCTGCCTCATCCATGACACCGATGTCGCCCGTCTTAAAATACCCATCTTGGGTCATGTATTGAGATTTCTCATGCTCACGTCGCCAGTAGCTTTTCATGATTTGCACCCCTGCCACGCAAATCTCACCACGAACACCCATCGGGCATTCTTGACCCTCATCATCCAAGATTTTGATGTCGGTTAAGGGCGGGGGTAGTCCAACACTCTGGGTGAACCCTGCTGCTGGTGGATTGACCGTAATGACCGTGCCCGCCTCGGACAACCCACAGCCCTCAATGATGGGCTTGCCCACCACTTCCTCCCAACGTCTTGCCGTGTCGGATAAAATCGCCATGCCACCTCCCACACACAGCTGCACATGGTCATGATTCATCTGTCTAAATGCCAAACTAGACAGCATGGCATTAAACAGCGTATTCACCGCAGGAATCATGGCAGGTTTATACGTATCAATGGCGTCAATCAGACTGGGCAAATCCCTAGGATTGGTCACGAGTAAATTTGCCATTCCCATTTTCATGCCAAACAGCACACACACCACAAAGGCAAAGATATGATACAAAGGCAAGGCGGTCAGTATGTGAGAGGTTTGCTCATCACTGACATCTAAGGCAGCGCCAATCATGTTTTGTAATTGATGGATATTGGCAATCAAACCCTCATGGGTCAGCATCGCCCCTTTTGCCACACCTGTCGTGCCGCCTGTATATTGGAGTAAGACGACATCATCACCTGCCAACTTAGGTCTTTGATACAGCGTCTCATCAACCCCCAAACACTCATCAAAGCTTAGCATGTCTTTGGTCACACAAACCTTTCTGACGCCTGTCTGTGCCAACACCTCTTGCACGGTAGGCATGAAGTTCTGGGCGGTAAACAGCACCTTAGCATCAGCATCACTTAGCTGATGTAGCAGCTCTCTTGGGGTGTAGAGTGGATTGACGTTGACCAGCACGAACCCTGCTCGGATGATTGCCATCATGACAACAGGATAAGCGAGCACGTTAGGCAGCATGACAGCGATTTTATCGCCCTGATTTAAGTCCAGCTGCTGCAAATAAGTTGCCAGAACAAGACTTTGTTTATCAAGGTCTTGATAGGTAAGATGCTGATGGTTACAAGTAAATGCAATGCTGTGCGGACGCTCTCTACAAAACTTCTCAAAATAATCAATGAGCGTCTGCACGCCTGTGGGCAGGCAAATCTCTGATGAGATGCCATACTGCTGATAGGTTTTGTGCCAAGGTCTGTTGGGGGCGATGTTGTTATTCATGAACACTCCTTGTGATGATTATCTTTTGTCTGTCCGCCCATCATACGGCAGGCATTCTTTTTCATGCCATCTGATGAATGTCCCTTTTGGGTGCATTCATCATAAAGTTTTTTCAACAAAAAATCAATCTTAAAACAGCCAACCAAGGGGTATGTCACCACCCAAAACCCTCATTTATCTTCGTCTTTTTTGTAAAAGGCTTTTTCTCTGCTGCCCTCAAACTCCACCCATATCGCACTGATGATGGCAAGCAGCACCGCAAAACCAAGCCCCAATATCCACGCAAAATACCACATGATAATCTCCTAATAAAGTGTGTGTTCATTTTCTTTGATATAAGCTTTGGTCACTTTGCCACGCATGATGCGATATGCCCAACTGGTGTAGCCTACCACCACAGGCAGGATAAAGACCACCACATAGACCATGACCATGAGCGTGAACTGGCTAGATGACGAATCCCACACCGTCAAACCAGAACGAGGATCGCTAGATGATGGCATATAAAAAGGGAATAACGCCACGCCTGCGGTCATGATGACCCCAAGTACGCCCATGCTAGACAGCACAAAAGCCGTCAGCGTTCTCCCCTTATTCATGACCCATACCGCGATGAGTGGCATGACCACCCCAAGTACAGGAAACAGCCAAAGCACGCC
>JBHCFR010000240.1:0-2638 GCA_041801945.1 Moraxella sp.
CCCAGACTTATTATGCCAGCATTGGCGATGTTTTCTACGATGGTGGCGTTATAGGGCGAGACAAAGTTATGTAGCATTTTTGAACCACAGGTGGTCAGCACGCCCTTGGTGCATAGGTTGTCCTTGTGCGCCATCGGCACGCCAAGCAAGGGACGGTTATCGCCTTTGGCGCGCAGCTCATCGGCAAGTTTGGCTTGTTCTTTTGCCAAATCGCCAGTGAGCGTGATAAAGCTGTTGATGGCTTTGTCATGGCTGTCAATGCGATTTAGTAGGTGGGTGGTCAGCTCCACCGAGCTAAACTGTTTCTTTTGTAAGCCGTCTAAGATGTCTTGGATGGATAGGGTGTGTAAATCTGTCATAAAATGCCTTAATCAGGGGTGAAGATAAAATGTTAAGATAAATTTGATGGCTAAAAGGGGTGCTAAATTGTCCATTCGTCCGTGATGATGGCGACCAAATAAGGGCGTCCTTCATAAGTCTCAAACACCAGTCGCAACGCCCGCCAGTCCATGTAATGCCAATCTGATGTGCCTTCATGATAAAACTCCACAAAATCGGCATTAGGATACACTTGGGTCAAGTTATTTAGGCTGTTGCCATGCCCTTGAAATTGATTCACAGACGGCTTGGCGGAGCCAAACTCATCGCTGCGAACCACCCAGTGACTTAGGTATTTTGGCAGGGTTTCAACATACAAATCGCCTGTGCCATCTTTTTCGCCCCACGTGAATTTTATCCGCGAGTGTTTTAGGTATTTTTTAAAATTGGTTTGGCTAAACACCTTGTCTGTCTCAGGATTGACATAGGCATACATGCTAAATCTCACGCCTTTTTTGGGGTGAATGTGAGGGGTGATGCGTGCGTAGGCTTTGTTTGACAAGGCGGTGTTGATGTCGGTGGCGACTTTCACAAATGGGGCGTTGACCTCTTTGTCTGCCTGAGTGTCCGCTTGCGTGATGACATCTGCATGAGCACTTGATGTCTCAAAGCCAAAAGCAGATAATACCAGTACAATACTGGCTGTACGCAGGATATGGCTAAGCGACGGATCAAGCGACTGACCAAACCATTGATTAAGCAACTTCATGTCAAGCTCCTTATGAAATCTAACCAAAACGCCCAACTTATGGTCAGTGGGCACTACTCAATGACCTGAGGCACCAAATACAGCCCATCTGCCACTTGCGGGGCAACGGCTTGATAACTGTCGCGGTCAATGCCAAATGCGGCTTGGTCGGCACGCAGCGGCTGACAGCTTTCATGGATATTGGCAAGGGGGGCGATGTCATCGGTGTTCACGTCATTTAATATGTCCATCATGGCAAGGATTTTGTCAAGGCTGCCAGCATGACTTTGGGCGGTATCGTCATCCATGGCAAGACGAGACAGATAAGCACAGTTTTGGACATCTTGGGTGGTGATGGTCATGAGTTTTCCTAGGTTGTTTATTAAAATAAGGGCTAATTTTACCATAAATAAGCCCATTTCAGACAACAAAAATGGCACAAAACACGCACATAATTGTCATTTGGTTTTTTGTAAAGATATTCTTGCACTTATTGCAATCATCTTAATTTTTGGTAATTTTTAGTAAATATGGCTAAAAATTAGCTAATTTCACAGATTCTGTAAAAAATTCTTGCAAATTATGTCAATTTTTTCGCAATTCATCATGATTTTTTTTGTGTAAATCGGTATAATTTAGCACAATTTTTTAACCATTTGGCATTTGGCTAATTTTTGACCATAATCTCATCCATGAATCAAGACGACAGATGAGGCTTGCCGTGCCTTTCTTATTTTTGGAATCATTTGTTATGAATCTGCTAGGATTTTTATCTACCAACATCGCCATTGATTTGGGCACAGCCAACACCTTGATTTATGCTCCTGGCAAGGGAATCGTGCTTGACGAACCAACGGTGGTGGCACTGCGTTCTAATCGCACGCAAAATCCAACGGTGGCGGCGGTGGGTATTGATGCCAAGCAGATGCTCGGACGTACCCCTGATAACATCACCGCCATTCGCCCCCTAAAAGATGGCGTGATTGCTGACTTTGAAGTGACTCAGCAGATGTTAAAACATTTCATCAAAAAAGTAAAAGTCAAACGTTTTTTGGCAGATCCGAACGTGGTGGTGTGTGTGCCTTGTAAGTCCACCTTGGTAGAACGTCGTGCCATTGAAGAGGCGGTACGCAGTGCAGGGGCAAATAGCGTGCATATCCTAGAAGAGCCGATGGCAGCGGCGATTGGGGCAGGATTGCCTGTGCATGAGGCCAGTGGCTCTATGGTGGTGGACATCGGCGGTGGCACGACCGAGATTGCGGTCATTTCGCTGTCAGGCTGCGTGTATTCAGATTCTATCACCATCGGCGGCGATAAGTTTGACGATGCCATCATCAACCACGTTAAGAAAAATCATGGCTGTATCATCGGTGAGACCACCGCAGAACGCATCAAAAAAGAAGTAGGCACTGCCATTTTTGATGATAAAGAAAACCTAGAAGTAGAGGTGCGTGGTCGTTCTATGGCAGAGGGCGTGCCAAAGACATTCACGGTCAACTCCAAAGAAATCCAAGAGGCACTCGCTGAGCCTGTGTCAGGGATTGTGGAGGCGGTCAAGCTTGCTTTGGAGCA
>JBHCFR010000241.1:0-3433 GCA_041801945.1 Moraxella sp.
AAACATTGGTCTGGTACTGATGATCGCCACCAGTCTGTTGCCAATCGGCATCTTCCAAGCGCACGCCGCCATCACCGAAGGCTTGTGGTATGCGCGTAGCGAAGGCTTTATGCAGCAAGGGTTTCTTGAGACCTTGCGTTGGGTGCGCACCTTTGGTGATGTGGTATTCATCATCGGTGCGGTGGCAGTAGCTTGGCAGATTGTCAAATTAGTCTTTGCCAAAAAACCATCCTAACCATCCTCTTGTTTAGCACATAAAAACAAAACACCGCTTTATGAACCGACCCCCAATTTTTAGACACTAAGATTAACGGTTAAGGTTTGATCAAGGACTGAGTTTTTGTACTCTACAGGACTCAGTCCTTTTAATTTGCTCTTTATTCTATCATGGTTGTAGTAGTGAATGTATTCATCAATGGTTTGTTTAAGCTCATCAATTGATGTCACTCTTTGACTGTTTTTGCCATGAAAGAAGATTTCTTCTTTTAATGTCCCAAAGAAACTCTCTATCACTGCATTATCCAAGCAATTACCGCATCAGACATACTTTGGATAATGCCATTATCTTTTAAGGTTTGTTGGTAATTGTTCATTTGATAATGCCAGCCTTGGTCGGAATGCAAGATAGGTTTGTCATCACCAGTTAGCGTTGTTATGGCTTTGTGTAGCATATCTTGCACTAACTCATAAGTCGGTCTGTCTTTGATGCTGTAGCTAATGATCTCACCATTATATAAATCAATGATGGGTGATAAATACAGCTTTTGCTCTTTGATACCACCATCATGGGTTTTGCTTTGTATTTTAAACTCAGTGACATCCGTTGCCCATTTATGATTGGGCTTATCTGCTTTAAAATCACGGTTTAAGACATTGGTAGCGATTTTGCCTACTTGTCCACGGTAGGTGCTGTGTTTGCTTCGCTTACGACGAATCAGTACTTTAAGCCCAAACTCATGCATTAGCCGTTGTACTTTTTTATGATTGATAACAAAGCCTAACTGCTTTAGTGCTAGGGTAATACGCCGATAACCATATCTGCCTTTGTGGGTGTGGTAGATGTTTTGGATTGTATCTTTGATAACTTGGTGGCTATCAGTCTTGGTGAGTTGATTGAGCTGTTAGTAGAATGTTGCTCGTGCAACACCAAGATACGCCAGCAATTGTTTTAGTGGATAAATTTGCCTTAGCTCGTCAATCACTGTGATTTTATTGGTGATGATTTGCTTTTTCTCTGCTGACGCTCCAAGGCTTCTAACTTTTTTAAAACATCAAGCTCCATTCGCAAGTGTTGTAGTTCAGCAATCAGCTCAGCGTGGGTTTTTTGCTCATCAGGTTTGGATGTTTGGCTTGCTTTATTGGTCTTTAGCATAGATTGCCTGCCTTTGGGTTTGGGATGTAGTCCCATGATACCATGAGTTTGATAAGCTTTTAACCATTGACACAGTAAACCATGATTGCTGATATTTAATTCAATCGCCAAAGTGCGTATGGATTTACCAGCAAGTAATTGTAATACAGCTGTGTGTTTAAATTCTGGTGAATAAATGGTTTTGCTCTTTCTGATACGAATACCATCAATGCCATGAGTTTGGTAGAGACTCACCCAGTTTTGGACGATAGAGCGTTTAATACCAAACAATTTGGCTGTGCTGTGGTAACTATGTCCTGCTAAATAATGTTGAATGACGGACAGTTTAAAGTCCATTGTGTATTTGGTCATAAAAAAACACCCCAAAGGTTGTCTAACTTTTGGGGTGCGGTTCATTAAAAACCTGTGTTTTTTAGCAGTGCAATTTATGGACGATCCACAAGCTCTACATAAGCCATCGGTGCATTGTCGCCATCACGGAAACCGCATTTGATGATACGTAAATAACCACCTGGGCGGGTTTTGTAACGTGGTCCAAGCTCGGCAAATAGTTTGCCTACCATGTCCTTATTACGCATACGGCTAAACGCCAAGCGGCGATTTGCCACACTGTCTTCTTTTGCCAAAGTTAGCAAAGGTTCCGCCACACGGCGCAATTCTTTGGCTTTTGGCAAAGTTGTTTTGATAAGCTCATGTTCAAACAATGAATTGGTCATGTTCTGAAGCATAGCCTTACGATGACTGCTGGTACGACCCAGCTTTTGTCCACTCTTACGATGTCGCATTGGTCAGTATCCTTAAATTAACGGCTACGATAAGAAAAACGATCATCAACACGCAA
Source organism: Moraxella sp. (assembly GCA_041801945.1). Lineage (GTDB taxonomy): Bacteria > Pseudomonadota > Gammaproteobacteria > Pseudomonadales > Moraxellaceae > Moraxella. The sequence continues at coordinate 2,214 of JBHCFR010000241.1, forward strand.
ATCAGATGGCGGCCAATTGTCAAGGCGCATACCCAATTGCAAATCTTTAGATGCCAAAACATCTTTTATTTCTGTCAATGATTTTTTACCTAAATTTGGTGTTTTTAACAACTCAGTTTCTGAGCGTTGCACCAAATCGCCGATATAATAAATATTTTCAGCTTTTAAGCAGTTTGCTGAACGAACCGTTAGTTCAAGATCATCCACTGGTCTTAACAAGACCGGATCAATCTCTTCTTTGATTTTAATAGGCTCAGGGGCTTGTTCTGCTTCTAAATCAACAAAAATAGAAATTTGCTGTTGCAAAATAGTCGCACCTTTACGAATTGCCTCTTCTGGGTCAATCGTGCCGTTGGTTTCAAGTTCAATGATCAGCTTATCCAAGTCTGTGCGCTGTTCCACACGCGCATTCTCAACATCATAAGCAACGCGCAAAATAGGACTAAAACTTGCGTCCAATTTTAGGCGTCCAATCACTTTTGAATTTGGTTCTTCTCGGCGTTGATTGGCTGGCTCATACCCACGTCCGCTCATCACTTTTAAACGCATTTTTAAATGCCCACGCTCATTGAGTGTGCCCAATACCAATTCAGGATTGGCAATTTCCACGTTATGAGGCAGTGATAAATCAGCCGCGGTAACTGCACCTGCACCTTGCTTATCTAAAGTCAAATATGCTTCATTTTGATCATACAAAATAACAGCCAAACGCTTTAAATTCAACAATAAATCAAGAATGTCTTCTTGCAAGCCTTCCAAGGTGGAATACTCATGATCCACACCCTCAATTTCAGCTTCTACAACTGCAGCACCCGGTAATGAAGATAGCAAAATACGGCGAAGGGCGTTACCTAAGGTATGCCCAAAGCCCCGTTCTAACGGCTCGAGCGTGACCTTTGCAGTTGTTCCATTAACCGAATCTACACTGATGGCACTCGGCGTTAGAAACTCTGTTGCATTTGTCATAATGTCACCTCGATGATTTTGGATTATTTAGAATATAATTCTACAATCAAGTGTTCGTTGATTTCAGCAGATAGATCGCTACGATCTGGTGCATTCTTAAATGTACCTTGTAGTTTGCCATGATCCACTTCCATCCACTCAGGAATGCCACGTTGGGTTGCCAACTCAATCGCATTTTTGATGCGCAATTGCTCTTTTGACTTCTCATGAATGGCAATTACATCCCCATCTTGCACTTGAATGGAAGGGATATT
>JBHCFR010000242.1:0-3458 GCA_041801945.1 Moraxella sp.
GGTATGGCGCACGCTCTAAGCGTGAGATGTTCTACGTAGAAGATTATGACGGCTTGGCAGCAGAGTTCCCCAACTTTGAATGGCACGTCGCCTTATCCGACCCACAACCTGAGGACAACTGGGAGGGCTATACAGGCTTTATTCATAACGTGTTGTATGAGAACTACCTAAAAGACCACCCAGCTCCCGAAGATTGTGAGTTCTATATGTGTGGTCCGCCAGTGATGAACGCCGCTGTCATCAAAATGCTCAAAGATTTGGGCGTAGAAGATGAAAATATCTTACTTGATGACTTTGGTGGCTAATACAAAATCCGCTCTTATGCTAAGGGCGGATTTTTATTCTTTTATCAACACCATCATTATCAGCGACCAAATAAACGCCACCAAGCCCAAAATAAACGTGGCAAATAAACTCATCCCCAGACTAAGCAGCCATTTTGCCAAAAGTGGGGTAAGCAGCTGTGCCCCTGCATAAACAGCAATCAAAACCGCCGACAATTTCACCCCTTGACTGGGCTTTAACGTCCGAGCGTACCTTTGGGTACACATCACCGAACCCAAAAAGCCGCCGCCCACCCCCACAGCACATGCCATGAGCCCCCATATATTTGGCAGTATAAGCAGCAGCCCCACACCCAGCATCTGCACCCAGTAACTCAAAATAATCGCCCGTCTGTCACCCATCACTGCCCCCAGTGTATTCCACAGAGGTGTGGTCATCAGGCAAGAGGCTGCGACCATCGTCCACAGATGAGCATTCATCGGCTCATGATTATCAAGCGTAAGCCAGTGTCGGCAAAAAGGTCATCGGCAGAATATAACCAAATCCTGCCCCCAGATACGCCAAAAACAGCAAGGTGCTTTTACGGTCAAACAAAGGAGCAGCGTCGGTTTTTGTCTTGGGTGCGGGCAAATCTACCGACACCCTTCCAAGGCGAGCCAGAGCATACACGCCTAGCACCACCGCAAGCATCGCCACAGGTAGCCAGCGATTCGCCCCACGAAAATCATCGGCGGTCATACTCACCAGCACCCCGCTGACTAGCAGTCCTGCCGACACCCCAAAATACATGAGTCCACTCAGATGTGATTTGCCCCAAGCATGTAGCCACTCTAACATCAGTGCAGGGGCAAGCACGAAAACCACGCCATTACTGATGCCATTGACCAGACGCAGACCCATCATGACGGCAAATTCAGTTGTGAAGCATTGCAACAGCGTGCTGATGACATTGATGGCGATGTTGGCAAGCAGCATCTTTTTGATCCATTTGGGTGTGGCAAAAAACACCGCCAACAACGCCCCCACCAAATATCCCAGATAATTAATGCTCGCCAAATCCGTGCTTTGGGTCAGTGTAAAGAGCCCATCATGGATAAAATACGGCATCAGTGGCGTAAAGATAAACCGCCCCAAAATATGCACCACCATCAGGGCGATGATGACCGCTGTGATGTTTAACCAAACTTCCTTCGTGTCATTTTGCTGTATTTTTATGGTATTTCTTAGAAAATGCATAGGTCGTATCCTGATTTGCCCCACCAGTTCGCAATACGCCTAATGATGGATGTGTCATGCGGCAATCAGAACTCATTGGCAAATCATCACTGAGCATTCAAAGCACTCATCTAAAATCAAGCAGACATCAAGATTTTATCTCTTAATCCTTCCAAACGTTCTGCGTTTGATTTGCTAAGCTGTCTGACATAATAAGACTCACGCTCTGCCACACTGGTAGGACTGGACACTTTTTGAAAATTACCTTGATGCACCAAGGAAGTGATGCACGTTGTCGGCAGTAACACCAGTGGGTTTTCTTTATGCTTGATGCCCACCCCTCGCACGTCTTCTTGTCTATCTGCATCACTGACATAAGTCCGCACTGGCAATGCAAATCGCTTTAACTCACGGTGCTTATCATAGATGACCCGATTGAGCATGATGATTAGATGAGCTAACATGACAGATGCCAACGCTGGCTTTGAAAGCTCTTGCCTGCCCACAAGTGTGATTTGACAGCCTTTCTCATCAAAGTCTGACACGCTTTGTATGCTGACACCAGAAAATACAGGCAGTGCGACCATCTCTTCGGCTGCCTTGACTGCCAACTGCTGACACAAGGAGAAATAGATGGCTTTGGTCTGTTGTCCGATGGTTTCTAATAACCGATTAGGGTCATCAAAACGCACTTGAACAACAAACCTGTCATATTTGCCATCGATGTGTTCTTCGGTGGTGCTGTGCGTACCAAACATCAATTCACCCTCTTTGGGCGACCCAGAGGTATCCCCCTCTTGCTTGTCATATGCCGCATGACCGTCTTCTTTTGTCGCTTCAAGCAGTCCCTTGGCAAGCAGCCTCTCACGTACCTGCTGTGCAATCTGTAAGCGTAATTTTGGTGAAGGTCTGGCAACATAACCATAAACGACCCACAACAGCACATGCAACAACGCCACCCCAAGCAAATACATCCAGTTGTCAGAGATGATTTGTGCCCGACTGATTGGGTTGGTGTGCACGACCACCTTACCTAGCACGCTTTCATTATTGGTAATCATCTCCTCTGCCAAGACTCCTGCCGAAGACTCTAAGCCGAGTGGCACAATGATGTGATCATTGGCATCATACACGCCCACGAACGCCAAATCCCCCACTTGCAGATAGCGGTTTGCTATCACGCTCATGCTGATACGATCATGGATACTCAAAGGGGCGATAAGTTCTTGGCTTAGCATCAAGGCTTGTTGTTCGGCACTCTTGCTTTGCTTATCTATGAGCTGCCTTTCTGTATGAAGCACAAAAAAAAGCAAATTGAGTGTCAAGCTGATTAAGGTGATGATGGCAAATAAGCCAAGTCTGGGGGCGGTATGAGTCATGTGAATCTGGTTGCATTTGGTCAGTATTTAAGGAGCTAATTTTATCATTTGATGGCAAAAATAACTAGGGCATGGCTTATTTTTTGTCCCAAAATAAAAACCCCACTCACTTATTTCCCCCAATCTTATCTTATGATGCATCCATCGTCCCATCGTACTTTTTAAGACTGCCATCTAAAAGACCAAAAATAACGAAAACCATCCTTTTCATGAATTATGCTTTTATTCGTCCTAATAATAATGTTAGAATAAGTAATGAGTCATTATCTTTAATATTCATTCGCCCAACTAAGAGATTTTTTGTGAATACTTACGCCCTACCTAGAAATTCAAAAGCATGGCAAAACGCCCTAGAAGGCGTGCAACGTCTTTTGCCCCAAAATACCTTTCATCACCTAGGCGACTTAGAGAACCTGCCTATTTTTGCTGTTGTGATTGTCATTCACAAATCCGCCATGACAGCACTGATGAGTGATGGTCAAGACATAGAGACAGTGGTGCAGGCATGGACCAGTGAGCAGCGAGGATGGCTTGCGGTGGCGGTCGCTGACGATGAGCAGGCGATTGCCCACGCCCACC
>JBHCFR010000243.1:0-6643 GCA_041801945.1 Moraxella sp.
CATACGCCGATAGGCTGTCGGCGGTGCACCATGGTATTTTTGCCCAGCAACATAATCCAAAAACAATAATGGAAATCCTGCTGTCGCCAAAGTGGACAAAAATAAACACCAGCCAAATCATCATTAAGGAACAATCATGACAAACTCCACCCTAGACCTAGATTTGATGACCGACAGGGATCATGAGCATCTGGCAGCCCAGAACTTAACTTTACCGTTTCGCTACGATGTCTTAAAGCGTTATCTACCTCATCGTTATCCGTTCATGCTCATTGATAGAGTGACCGCTGTGTCGGCAGATAACTGGATCACAGGATACAAGAACATCACCATCAACGAAGAGCTATTTAACGGACATTTCCCTGACAATCCCATCATGCCCGGTGTCTTGATGGTGGAGGCGATGGCACAGCTGTCAGGTGTTTTGGGGTTTGTCAGTGCCGGTCAGTCCTCAGAAGATGGCTATTTATATCTGTTCGCTGGGGTGGATAAGGTGCGTTTTAAAAAATTGGTCAGTACAGGCGACACATTGGTCATTCGCTCAAAACTCGTCACCGCCAAACGCGAGATTTACAAATTTGAATGTACTGCTCATGTGGAGGGCAAATTGGCGTGTAGTGCCGAGATCATGATTGCCCGACAAAAAGTAGAAAAGTTAGACTAAGGCAGGATGTGATAATATCATGAGCATACATCCTACCGCCATCATAGACCCAACCGCCATCATAGACCCAACCGCCAGCATCGGGGCGTACTGCATCGTGGGCAAAAACAGCACGATAGGCGAGCATACCATCCTAAAATCACATGTTATCATCGGTGACAACACCACCATCGGCAAGCGTAATGAGATTTATCAGTTTGCCAGTGTGGGCGAGACTCCTCAGGATTTAAAATTCAAAGGGGAGACAACCTATCTGGAAGTTGGCGATGACAATCGCATTCGTGAGTCTTGTACTTTTCATCGTGGCACCGCAGAGGGGGGATACTGGACCAAGATTGGCAGCCATAACCTATTTATGGTGAATACTCATCTTGCTCATGACTGCATGGTGGGCGATCACAACATTCTTGCCAATAATGTTGGTGTGGCAGGACATGCTCATATTGGCAACCATGTCATCATCGGTGGTCAGTCGGGCGTTCATCAGTTTTGTCGGATTGATGACTATGCCATGATAGGAGGGGCAAGCCTGATTTTAAAAGATGTTTGTGCCTTTACCACCGTGTCTGGCAACCCCGCTAAGGTTCACGGTCTGAACAAAGAGGGCATGAGACGAAAAGGGTGGAGCAAGCAGACGATGGACACGCTAGATAAAGCCTATGATGTGGTGTTTCGCTCTGGTAAGGTCAAAGAGGAGGTCATCGCTGAGCTTGCCACATGGGTGGCAGATGAGCCAAAAGTGGCGCTTTTTATCCAGTCGCTACAAAACAGCCAACGTGGCTTGATACGATAAGTAACTTCTACATCGGGCGACCAATAAGTAATAAAAAAAGACATAATGGATGATTATGTCTTTTTTGTTCATTTATTTTTCTTGACTTTTTTGACATTATCCATCAAACTAAACGCCTATTTAACATTTATTTACATTTAACAAAAAAGTGGTAAGTTGTAAGACGTATTTTACATGGATATTTGCAATCAAGCATGGATCATCTCCGTCGTGAGGATTGTCAAGAGTATGCCGAATGGCAAAACGTCAAGAATTCTGACGAACTTAGACAAAATCTCCTTGTAAAACTTCTTATCAGGGTCATCATTCATTGACATCTGTCATGATGAGGCAGCTGATATCACTTATCATTGAAATAGGAGTGCTTATGGCAGGACGTGAGAATTGGTCTGCACGGTCAGGCTTTATCATGGCGGCGATTGGGTCGGCAGTCGGTTTGGGTAATATTTGGCGTTTCCCTTATGTGTCATATGAAAATGGCGGTGGTGCGTTCTTTATTCCCTATCTGATTGCATTGGCGACAGCAGGATTTCCATTATTGTTTTTGGATTATGTTGCTGGGCAAAAATACCATGGTGCACCGCCGACAGCCTATCGGCGTATGATTAAGTCCAAAGAAATCGTTGGTTGGTGGCAGGTACTGGTATGTACTGTCATTGGTATTTATTATGCCTCTGTTCTGTCATGGGCGGGGCAATACACCATTTGTGCCTTTGGGCAATCATGGGGCGAAGATCCTGAGGCATTTTTCTTCAATCATTATCTACAAAATGGCAGTGGGATTGATTTTAGCATCGTGCCCGGTTTGCTCATTGGTCTCATCATCGTTTGGGCGATTGTACTGTTCATCATGTATGGCGGTATCCGAAAAGGGGTGGAGCTGTGTAACAAGATTTGTATCCCGCTACTCTTGGTGATGTTTGGCATCATGGTGTTCAAAGCGGTACAGTTAGAGGGGGCAAGCCAAGGGCTAAATGCATTTTTTACCCCCAACTGGGAGAAGATGGCTGACCCCAAAGTTTGGCTCGCCGCTTATGGTCATGTCTTCTTTTCTATGTCCATCGGCTTTGGTATCATGGTGACATACGCATCTTATCTTAAAAAGAATGCCAACTTGACAGGTTCAGGTTTGGTGGTGGGCTTTGCCAACTCTTCATTTGAGATTTTGGCAGGTATTGGTATTTTCTCGGTACTTGGCTTCATGGCAGCGGCGACAGGCAAACCTGTGGCTGAGGTGGTGAGCGGGGGTATCGGACTTGCCTTTATCGCTTTTCCTAAGATTGTCTCTACCATGGGCGAGGCTGGTACGCTGGTTGGAGTCTTGTTCTTTGGCTCGCTGTTTTTGGCAGGTCTTACCTCTATGGCAAGTATTTTGCAAGTGCCGATTTCAGCCTTTGAAGATAAGTTTGGTTGGTCACACAAAAAGTCAGTGACGATCATCGGCGGCGTGTCAGCTGTGATTTCACTCATACTGTTTTCTACCAAGACGGCGATTACTTTTGTGGATGTGATTGATCATTTTGCCAATAACATCGGTGTCGTGACAGGTGCCATCTTATCCATCATCTGGGTAACATGGCTCAATCGCCCTGTGATGACTAAGCTCATGAATCACATCAATGCCATTTCAAGTGTAAAAGTAGGTCCAGTGTGGATGTTCATGCTCACGGTCATCACGCCATTATCGCTGATTGTGGCATTACTGCTTAGTATCAAATCTCTACTGACAGAGGGTTATGGTGGCTATGACGTGGTGACGCAGGTGGTCTTTGGTTGGGGTGTTGTGGCGATATTTGCTTTTGGTGCGTTTATCTTAACCAAAGCACCTGCTCACGCTTCTCATCATGAACACAAATCGCTAGAAAAAGGAGAAAATCTATGACTGGTACAGCACTCACAATCATGTTGATTGCTTTGGTGGCGATATGGGGCGGTCTCATACTCTCTGTCATCCATCTGATGAAACATCCCGATGTAGACATGGATAAGGTCCCAAGCGATCACTGACTCACAAAAACGGCAAAAATATTTTTGCCGTTTTTTATGCAAGGTTTTTACAGCGTATGCGTCAAAACTAATGCACATGTATTAAGATAAGAAACAGTCATTCCTATGACACAGACCATGATGCAGAGTAAAGATATTGCTACCCTTATTTTTAGAGCGAATAATAATACCTCATCAATCTTTTAAAATATCTATACAATAAGAACGTATGTATTTTAGCTGCATGCAATATTAAGCTGAGCTGTGTAGTGGTGTGCATATACTTAGCTCGGTTGCCACAAGGTGCTGTGATGGGTTGCATCAAAAGACGACAAAGTTTTTGTTAAATGATGTGGTTAAACACTTTTGTTAAGCCGCCAAAAGAGCTGATTCATCACCCTAAAACATCATAAAAGGATTTGTTGATGAAACGTTCTATCGCTGCTTTTATTTTTAGTGCTATGCTAATCACTGCCAATCATAAAATGCTCACCCTATCTATGCCATCTACTCATGCTAGTCGTGCCATACCGCATTTATCTACACCATTTATCCATGCTTTAATTGGCGTGGTCTAAATCCAGTGGCAAGCAGCACCACGCCATAGACGATGGCGCCTACCACACAGATACCCATCAAGATGATGAGCTTCATCCATGCCGACCCCTGCATGGGATAATAAGGCAAGATGGCATAAAGGCTGATGGTCATGGCAAGGGTGGCAATGACAAATTGAGCCCCTAATTTTCGCCAATGCCCCAAAAAACGCCAAATGCCCCGTCTGTGTAAAAAATAATAGAGTAGTCCAGCATTAACGAAACTTGCCCCAGTGGTGGCTAGGGCAAGACCTCCGTGCAAGGGCAATTTGGCAAGATAAAAAATGCCAATAAAGAGTACGCTAAACAGCATGTTGGCAAACACCGAGACAATGCCGATTTTAACAGGGGTTCGGGTGTCCTGCCCGGCAAAAAAAGCAGGGGCAAACACTTTGATGAGCATAAAGCCCAAAATGCCACCCGATAGGCACTGCAAGGCAAGAGAGGACATCTGTCCATCCACCACGCTAAACTCGCCACGCACAAACAGAGCATTCATCAAGACATCGGACAGCACAAACATCGCCACAGAGGCAGGCAGTCCAATCAAGACGATAAGCCGCATTGCCCAATCTAGGGTCTTGCCAAATTCTGTCATGTCCGCCTTGGCACGGCTTGCTGAGAGACTTGGCAAAATGACCGTGCCGATGGCAACACCAATCAAGCCCAAAGGCAGCTCACTGAGTCGCTCAGCAGAATAGAGCCATGACACCGAGCCATTTGCCATTTTGGAGGCAAAAATGGTATTTAACAGCAGATTAATCTGTGTGACTGAGACACCAAAAATGGCAGGCAGCATGAGGGTCAAAATTCGTCTGACCCCTTCATGTCTAAAATCAATGCTTGGGGGGACGAGTAGATTTTTGCGATATAAATCAGGCAGCTGCATGATGAGCTGTAAGACACCAGCGACAGCGACAGCATAGCCGAGTGCCATGATCGATTTATCTAGCATAGGAGCGATGAGCCATGCCCCCAAAATCATCGAGACATTGAGCAGGACAGGAGCAAAAGCAGGTGGTGCAAATTTGCCATAACTTTGTAGAATACTGCCAAAAAACGCCGTCATGGAGATGAAGAATAGATAGGGAAAAGTCAGATAAAGCAGTTCGGTGGCGGTGTTAAATTTATCGGCATCGTCCACAAAACCGGGGGCGAAAAGTCTGATGGCAAAAGGAGCGAGCATCAGCACCCCAGCGGTCAGCACCAGCAGAATCAGACCAAGCACACCAGAGACTCGGCTGATGAGAATCTGAACTTCATTTAGGGTTTTTTGTTCTTTATATTCGGTTAAGACAGGCACGAAAGCCTGTGAGAACGCCCCTTCGGCAAACAGTCTGCGTAAAAAATTGGGGATTTTAAAGGCGACCAAAAAAGCATCCATCAGTCCGCCCGCCCCAAACACACCCATGAGAACCACATCACGCACTAAGCCTAGGATGCGTGAGAGCATGGTCATGGAACTGACGATGAGGGTGGAGCGAAACAGACGAGATTTTGCCATGATGAGCCGCGAATAAAAAAGGAAGTATTATAATGGATTTTGTTAATCACCGTGTGGAAAAATGATGACTTTTGGTTCAATACGGTTTTTTGTCAAAAAGGCGTCCACCCATAAGATGTAGCCCAAGCCCAATCAGCACCACCATAATCCCAACATAATGCCAAAATACCAACACCTCTTTTAAGACGATAAAGCCAATCACCAACGCCAACACAGGCACCAACAGGATAAAAGGCGTCACCTTACTCGCCGAATGCCGAGCGAGCAAATAGCCCCAGCCTGTATAGCCAATGTAGCTAGCAAAATACGCCAAGAAAATGACCGATAACAGACCCTTGTAGGTCAAATGACTCAAATGAGCCAAGACGCCATCTGTGCCATACATCGCCAGTGAGCACACGCTAAATGCCACCAACGCTGAGATATTCCCCCAAATCACCAAAGACAAAGGGTTGACCTGTCCGATTTTTTTGACGATGATGTTGCCAGATGCCCAGCTTAGTGCCGCCCCCAAGACAGGTAACATGCCAATCAGTGAAAAGCCGCCTTGGTACTGTCCGATGCCGATGAATGATAACCCAAGTCCTGCCAGTACCATGCCGATGAGGTGATTGGGCTGGACGGATTCTTTTAGTAACAAAGAGGCAAATATCACGGTCAAAAAAACCTGAGCCTGCAAGATAAGTGCGGCAAGACCCGTGGGAAATTGCCACGACAGCGCCAAAAACATCAAGCTAAATTGACCAAAACTGATGCTAAGCCCATACAGAATCAGATAACGCCAAGGGGTGTTGGGTTTTTTAAAAAAGAAAATGGCAGGCATGAGAATGAACAAAAAACGCAGCATGCCCAATATCAAAGGAGGTACTTCATCAAGCCCCCATCTCATCGCCAAAAAATTGACACCCCAAATCACGATGACAGCACTTAATATCAAATAATCTTTTGGACTCATGTCAGTCCTTGGCGTGCAGCCGTGCTAGGAGGGGTTTGTTTGACGATCATCTGACGCAGTCGTTGCCAGTCAAAATGTGCCCCCGGATCGGTTTTGCGAACTGGTGAGATGTCGCTGTGCCCCATCAGATGTCGGCAGGTGTTAG
>JBHCFR010000244.1:0-2648 GCA_041801945.1 Moraxella sp.
AAAAATGGCTACAAACGCCCAGAGTTAAGACTCTAAGGCTAAACCATTAACACCGAGCGTTTAAAGTGGGGTAAAAGTCGCTTTAAACGCTTTTTATAGGAATAAAAGACATGATAGACTCTACTTTATTTGTTGCTGGTGTCCTAGCAATCATCGCAACGATTGACCATGGGTGCCATAAGAATTTGGGGACGTGGGTATTTTGTTTGCTTACCCGAGTTTGGTTACTGTATGTAGTTTGGAGGGGATTATGAGCGACAGATTTTTTAAAAATAATTATGTCGTACTAGTAAACCCCGAAGAGTCAGAGACTTTACAAGTATTGGCGTTTAAATGTGGTTATCGGTGGCGATATGGCGAAGGTCAGATTGTATCACACTTAGACAAGGAAATGCTGATGTTTACCACAGGTGGTAGTATTGAGTTTGTGGAACTTGATGATAAGATTTGTAATGCTTGGGCGATTGAATTGGCATACGCTAGATACCAAAGACCCCAAGACCTAGCCAAAAAACTGATGAAAAAACTAAAAGGATAAAGCGAGCACCCCAAGCCAAGCACGGTTTGGGGTGTTTTTTTGGGTGGGTTTTGTTACAATGTGGGTTTTTGGAGTGTGATATGGATAAACTGATTGCTGAATTTGAAATATTTTGTCATGTGGTAGAGACAAAGCCCCATGTGCTGTATATCCCCATGCTTTGGCTCATCTTTTGCTGTGGTATGACATGGATGATTGGTGGCTTGGGAGTGGATAGTACCAACGCATTTTATGAGTTGGTACAGCAAAGACTGCAAAAACAACATCTAAAAGTGCTATTGATGGGCTTTGGGGGTTATTTTGCACTGACTTGGATGTTATACCAAAAGCAAAGAAAGCGTTTATTTTAACTTTGATTAAATGGAATACTTTATGACCGACCTTGACCGCTTAAAAACCCAAACAGACGAGCTAAGAGCCGAAACCGAACGCCTTGCCAAGCGTAATGACGGTGTTTATTATGCTGTCTCTATCATCATCTCGCTTGTGGCGTTGGTGCTGGCAGTGATTGCTTTGATAAAATAACCCCTGAACCCCGTCATCTTACCCCAACCTTAAACAACCTTTAAAATCCCCTTAAACCAACTTTAAGGGGATTTTTATGTCCGAAAAAGAATTTTTTGACTGGCTAAGAGACCAGCAAAAGAACAACAAACTCACACAAGCAATGGTGGACGGTGCGAATGAACTGCTTGCCTTAACTGACCCTGATACGCTTAAAAACGCCTTAATCAAACTGGGTGGCAACAGCCCCCAAGATACACCCCACGTCAAACAAGGCGGTCTGGCACTGTCTGACAATGGGGCAAATCTTATCAAGTCTTTTGAAAGCTATGTCGGCAATCCTTACCGTGATGCGGTGGGCGTGTGGACAATCGGCTATGGCAACACTTATTACCCCAACCGCCAAAAGGTTAAGCCCGCAGACCAACCCATCAGTGAGCATGAGGCTACCAAGCTCAAACAAGACATCATCAACATGGATTTTGCCCCTGCGGTCAATCTTATGTTTGCCGATGAGATTGCAGATGGTTTTGTCAATCAAGCCATGTTTGATGCACTTGTCTCACTCGCCTACAACATCGGCACTCGTGGCTTGGCAGGGTCTAGCGTGGCTCGCCACATCAAAGCACGAAATAAGCAAAAGGCAGGTGATGCGTTCTTGGCGTGGAATAAGGGGCGTGTCAATGGCAAATTGACCGAACTGCGTGGACTAACCCGTCGCCGTCAAGCCGAGCGTCAATTATTTTTGGGGGCATAAATGAAATTACAACTTGTCGCAAACTGGCGTAAGGGTTGGCAGTGGTTTAGCACATGGGCGTTTATGCTGATTGTGTTTTTGGCGACCACGCCCCTACCGCCTGAACTAACGGGCATGCTACCGCCCATCATACAGGACAAACTTACCGCAGTTGTGGCGGTGTGTGGTCTGATACTGCGGTTTGTCAGTCAAAGTAAGCCAAGCAGGGATGGACATGGGCGAGAGTATCGCACCCAAGCAGACGACCAAGATGAGACAGGAGGTGTGCCATGACCGACCTAATCGACCGTGCCACCGCCCAATCCGAGCAAATCTTAGCCATACAAATCAAGCACGCCCAACGCCACGCCACGCCCAATGACATCACCGAGTGCATAGACTGTGGCGAGCCAATCGGCAAGGTGCGAAAGCAAGCCCTGCCCCATGCCGTGCGGTGTGTTGGCTGTCAGTGGACGCATGAGCGGACACATGAGACAGGAGGCAGACGATGAGCGATACCTATGTTGTCTTGACGATTAGCATTGTGGCGACCATTGTCCAAGCCATATTTTGGCGGTGGGTTGCCACGTTGTCATCAAGCCAAGACGAAAATCGGCTACAACTTAACCAATTAAAATCAGACATTGCCGAACTCCGCTCCGAGATGTACAAAAATTATCAATCCAAGGCAGACAGCCATAAAGATAATGACCGTATCATGCAATCTTTACAAGAGATTAAAACCGAGCTGGGCAAGGTCAATGACAAACTAGACAAAAAGGCGGACAAATGAACGAGATAGACCAAGCAACACAGCAGGCAATCAACGCCAAAATACTATCATCGCTAGACAGTATCCATAACCAAAAC
>JBHCFR010000245.1:0-9670 GCA_041801945.1 Moraxella sp.
GTTTTTCATCTGTGAATAAACCGCATTCTAGTTAATGATTAAGATGCGTTTTTATTTTATTTTTATTTGGGGGAGGGTGTAATCGTGATGGGGGACTAAAATGCAGGCGAGCGTTTGGGAATGGCACTTAAAAACTCTGATCGCACCTGAGTGTCTGTACTAAAATCGTCAAGCATGCTGAGTGTGCGAGTGGTGGACTGCTGTTTGCTCACACCACGCATCATCATGCACATGTGGCTCGCGTCCATGACCACAGCGACACCACGACAGCCTGTCAACTCCTTGATGGCGGTGGCGATTTGTTTGGTTAAGTTTTCTTGTATTTGTAGGCGACGAGCATACATGTCCACGATACGAGCCACTTTGGATAAGCCAAGCACCTTACCATTGGGCAAATAGCCGACATGAGCCACGCCATAAAAAGGCAACAGATGATGCTCGCATAGGGAATAAAATTCAATGTTCTGCACCAAAACAAGCTCAGGATTGTCCGAATCAAAGATGGCGTCATTGGCAACGACATCAAGCGTTTGGTGATAGCCACGGGTCAGATAAGCAAACGCCTTTGCGGCACGCATGGGCGTATCCAAAAGCCCATCTCTGGATAAGTCCTCGCCTGCCCCTTCAATGATGTTGGCATAATGTTCGGCAGTTTTGAGGTAATTTGGCTCAAAAGTGGTGCTATCAGAGTCGGATAAATAGTGAGGCATGACGGCTAAAATAGAAGATTAAAAAGCCAATAGCATAACGTAAATTTAAATTTTATCAAGGGCTAATCTGTAACTTTTACCAAAAAATGTCAAATAAAATGATTGGTCGTTTACAGATGTACTTTATTTGATGATTTTTTTAAAAAACCATGCTATAATGCACGAATTTAAACCATAGGCAAGGTGAATTTATGCTATTAAAGGGTCAAAGATTTGTGGTAACAGGCATCGCCAGCAAATTATCCATTGCGTGGGCGATTGCCGAATGCTTGCACCGTGAAGGGGCGGAGCTTATTTTGACTTATCCGAACGATAAAATCAAAAAGCGGGTGGAGATGGCAGGTGAGGCGTTTTGTGCCACCGCCATTTTAGAGTGCGATGTCAGCTCTGATGAGTCCATCGCAAGCTGCTTTGATGAGATAAAAGCGGTGTGGGATGGGGTGGATGGCATTGTACACGCCATCGGCTTTGCTCCTGCCGATCAGTTAGACGGTGACTTTACCAGTGCGACCACGCGTGAAGGCTCGGCGGTGGCTCACGATGTGTCCAGTTATAGCTTCGTGGCACTTGCCCAGGCAGGGCGTGAGCTCTTGGCAAAACGTCAAGGCCCATTGCTGACCTTGACTTATGAGGGCAGCATTTCTGTGCTACCCAACTACAATGTCATGGGCATGGCAAAGGCGAGCTTGGAGGCAAGCGTGCGTTATTTGGCAAGCTCACTGGGCAAAGACGGCATTCGTGTCAACGCCATCAGTGCAGGACCGATTCGCACGCTGGCTGCCAGTGGCATTAAGTCGTTTCGTAAGATGCTTGACATCACTGAAAAAGTAGCACCACTAGGACGTAATGTCAATCAAATGGAGGTGGGTAATGCTGCACTGTTTTTGTTGTCACCGTGGGCAAGCGGCATCACAGGCGAGATCATGTTTGTGGATGCAGGCTTTAATACAGTGGCAATCAGTGAACAGCTGATGGCGATGGCAAGCGATGAGGAATGATGGAAAGATTTTGTAACATTTAAAACCATACAATAAAAGCACACAGTTGGTGGTGTGCTTTTATTTTTGGTTAAAGTTTTGTAAACTACTCTTCTTTTTCATCCGTCATTCATCAATCATGCAAAATCAAATTCCTACTTGGGGGCTTTGTGGGGCAGTGATACTCGCGTTTAGTGCGGGCATCTTGAACACGACCGCACTCATGGGTTTTACACATGTTTCTGCTTCACACGTGACCGGCAACGTGAGCTTGGTGGCGGTGACGTTTTTTCATCATGATTGGGAAAATGTACGCCTGTTCATCATCTCTATTGCCTCGTTTTGGGTGGGGTCGGTATTTAGTGGTATGATTATCGGTGGCAGTGAGCTGCATGCCAAACGTCATTATGGCTATGCCATGTACTTAGAGTTTGTGCTGCTTTGTGGCAGTCTATGGCTGTATCTGTCGGGCAATGAGTATGGGCAGATGCTCATCGCCATGGCGTGCGGCTTACAAAATTCTATGGTGGCGACCTATCATGGGGCGGTGGTGCGTACCACACACTTAACAGGCATCACCTCTGACTTGGGTGCAACGGTGGGGCATTGGCTCATGGGTAGAAAAATCAGCCTTGCCAAAGTGGTGCTCCAAAGTGCCTTGTGGTGGGGTTTTTTTGCTGGCGGGGCGGTGGCGATATGGCTGTATACGAAATACGGTTATTGGTCCATGCTGCTGCCTATCGTGATTATCCTTACATCAGCGGTCAGCTATGAATACATGGAAAAATGGTTTAACAAATCACATCGCATGATTAGGTTTGTGATGATAAAACGCAAAAGAAGACGATGATGTCTTTTGCCATCGCACTGCCTGCCAATATGCCATCAAACCATCGTCTTATCAAAACATCGTCTTGCCACTACCATCTTGGAGGTGGCTGTATTTGAATGATTAAATTAAGGGGCTGACGTAGATAAGCCCTAAATTAAAGACGTCAAGTTTTCAATTAACTCATCCAAGCAGGATACACCCCAACGCATTAGCCTTCTATTTTAAATGTCTGTAAATCAGGCAACTCTGGCAAGTCTTTTAAATCGTGCAGTCCAAAAGCATCCAAAAACGTTTTGGTGGTGTGCAACAAAGCAGGGCGACCCAAGACGTTTTTATGCCCTTTTTCTACAATCCAGCCCTTATCAAATAACTGGCGTAAGATGTGACTAGATACGCTAACCCCGCGAATATGCTCAATGTCTGAGCGAGTGACAGGCTGTTTGTAGGCGATGATGCTAAGCGTCTCTAAGAGGGCTTGGCTTAGGGTTTCTTGGCGTTCGGGGAAGACTTGATGGATGATTCGGCTGTAAGTGTCTTTGATTTGCAGGCGGTAGCCACTGGCAGTTTTGGTCAGGCTCAGCACGCCATCAGAGAGCCGATTTTCTAGCAGGGTCAGTGCCATATCAAAATCATCTTGGCTTATCATCAGGTGCTTTTTTAGCTCATCTGCCGTCAGGGGTGACTCGCTGGCGTGTAGTAACACCTCAATATAACGACTTAATGCGGTGAGAGTTTCGTGCGTGTTTTTGATGTCATCGGCAAGTGCGTCATCTGGTGAAGCGTCAAATGGGTCTTGTAGGGTGTTGTCATCTGTCATGTGCCACTCTTTTGTGTCTTTAAAATCTCTGGGGTTAAGCTGGATGATTTGGGGTCTAGATAAAGTCTGATTTGATGGGTTAATTTAGCCAATATAAGGTTTGCTTTGACAAATCAAAACCTGTGTTATTGATGTTTAATAAAGGGTCTTTTTGTTTGGATTTTTTGGCTCGTGAACCCTCCATGACTTCTAGCTCAAAGTTCTGGGCGACATCCACATGAACCTCGCTTTTTAGTAGGGCATCCTCGCCATCGGCAAAGCCAATCAAGCCACGCTTTAAAAGTTCAAGCACCGCCACAAAGCTGACCACCACGCCCACACGCCCTTGGCTGACATCCAAGAGCTCAGCAAAAGTGCCAGAGCCTTTTTGGCTCATCATGAGACTGATTTTGGCAATGCGTTCAGGCAGTGGCACAGGGTCGGTCTTGATGTGGTGCATTTGGTAGTCAGGCTTCATCTGCATGTTAATCAGGCTGCTCACGAGTATTTGTGGTGAATAACTGGGCAGCTCTGCTTGCATGACCTCGCTGCTGGGCAGGCTGACAAAAGCCAAAAATACATCACGTTCAAGACGGATTAGATTATCTAGTCGTCGGCTGGCTTCTTTGATTTGGGCATATTCTTCTAGCCGTCTGATGAGTCGCACCTTAGGGCTTGCCTCTTCTTCTGCCATCTCAGATTGGGGTAGCAATAGCTCGCTTTTGATGGCGATGAGGGTGCTTGCCATGAGCAGATAATCACCCGCAAGCTCAAAATAGGTGTCATCAAGCTCTTTGATGTAGGTGAGATACTGCTCGGTAATCGGCAGGATGGCGGTTTCCACCAAATCAAAATTATTCTTTTTGACCAAATACAACAAAAAATCCAAAGGCCCTGCAAACTGATCAAGCCAAATGGCAAACGCCTGAGGGGGAATGTACAAATCATTGGGCAGTGAAGAGATGGGTGTGTCATAGAGGCGAATGGCAGTATCGGTCATGAATGGTTTTTCCTTGGCTGTTTTATCTGTGGTTTGTTGTTTTTATTTTTAATTTTAAAAGATGATTTGGGTTTTTATTTACTTAACACTAGGCGTTAATCCATCAAAGACAAAAAGCAGTTGGTAAAATGTCATGACCACATATCTTATTAGAAAAAGGGTTTTAATCTGCCGTTTTACAAAAAATATGAGAAAATCAGCAGATTAAGTTTGACAATCTTTTAATAACATCAGCAACATGAGTGGCATGACCAAAAAAAGCCAAATCCACCCAATGTGTTTAAAGATAGAAAAAATAAGATGTAATGAATCCACAAAATGCCTTATTTTAATTTTGCCAAAGGCTTAATCCCAATGGCTCGGCGGGCTTTATCAAGCTGCTTGCCTGCCACACGGCGTGCTTTAACCGCCCCCATTTGTAATATCTCTTCTAGCTCCTTGGGGTTTGCCATCAGATGAGCGTACCTCTCACGCATGGGGGCGATTTCATCATCAATCTTATGAAACAAAATCTCTTTGGCCTCCCCCCAGCCGATGCCACGGCGATAATGTGCGGCAAGCTTGGCAACCTCATCAGGCGTGGCAAAGGCTTTATAAATCTCAAAGATGTTGCACTCATCTGGATTTTTGGGTTCTTCGGGAGCTTGGGAGTTGGTGACGATTTGTCCGATGGCTTTTTTGAGTGCTTTTTTGGGGTCAATGGTGGGATTGCCATCGCCAAATAAAGGAATGGTGTTGCCATAGGACTTGCTCATTTTACGACCATCAAGCCCTGTCAGTAAGGGAGTGTTCTCGTCGGTGACAGCAGTAGGGAGTGTGAATAACTCTTTGTATTTAAAGTTAAAGGTGCCTGCGATGTCTCGTGCCATCTCAATGTGCTGAATTTGATCTTTGCCAACAGGCACGTGTGTGGCATTAAACATCAAGATATCAGCACTCATGAGAACAGGATAGCCAAACAGCCCCATGGTGATGCCAAAATCAGGGTCAGTGTCGCCTTTGGCAAGGTTGACCTCCACGCTCGCCTTGTAGGCGTGAGCACGGTTCATGAGCCCCTTGGCACAAGAGCAGTTCAAAATCCAAGCCAGCTCAGGAATCTCAGGAATGTCCGATTGACGATAAAAGGTGACTTGCTCAGGGTCAAGACCGCAGGCGAGCCAAGTGGCAGCGATCGCCTTGGTGGAGCGATGAATCTCATCAGGGTCATAGCATTTGATGATGCCATGATAGTCCGCCAAAAAGAAAAAAGCATCGCCACTGCCCTGCTTGGCGACTGCATTGGCCGAGGCGATGGCAGGGCGGATAGAGCCGACGTAGTTACCTAGATGAGGAATGCCTGTGGTGGTGATGCCTGTTAAGATGCGTTGGGTGGTCATGATTTACTCTAATGTATCCATAAAAGGCGATATTATAACAAATTTATTGGCATTATCATTAGGGTACGCCAATTTTTTAAGGACAATGACATGAATCAGCCATAATAATCATGACCATCTGCTTGGGTTTTGAATCGTCGATGAAACCACATCCACTGACTGGGGTCTTTTTTAATCGCCAATTCAAACAAATCATTGATACGCTGTGCATCCGCCACCTCATCTGCACTAGGATAATTATCCAGTACAGGCGATAGCGTAATGTGATAGTGAGGGCGTCTGCCTTTGGGAATGCTGTTGGGGGTCTGACGTATCATGTCAAATAGGATAAAGACGGGCGGATTCTTCTTGTTCATGCTGGCAAATCGTCTTTGAGCGGTGATGGTGGCAGCAGGGACACCAAAGAACTTTGCCATCACCCCATGTTCCAATCCAAAATCTTGATCAGGGCTATACCAAATCACGCTGCCCTCTTGGATGCGTTTGATGAGTTTTTTCATGTCACGATTTCTGATTTGCTCATCAAAAATATGACGGCGACCGTTATAGATGAACCACTCCAATAGAGGGTTGTTCTGCTTGCGATACAGGCAGTCAGCAGCAAAAAACTGCGTACAGAGCCGACCTCCCAAATCCAAGGTCGTAAAATGCCCACCCAACAATATCACCGCCTTACCCTCTTTTTGGGCAGCGATGAGGTGTTGCAGTCCTGAGATGCTAAACGTGCGTTTAAAGACATTGGGGCGAAACCATGCGTTTAGCGTCTCAAAAATGCCAATACCTTGATTGATGAACACTTGTTTGGCAATTTGTCGCTTTTCCTCATCGGATTTATCAGGAAAAGCCAAGCTTAAATTGGTCAGCGTGTCTTGTACCCTGCGAGTAATGAGCGTATGAGCCAATTTGCCAATCTGACGCCCTAGCCAAAACTGAACCCTCAAAGGCAAATAAATAAGGGGTAAAAAAAGCAATAATGACAGCCAAATCCCCCAGTATCTAGGGTGTAAAAACTGCCACAAAAAGGGGGCTTTATCCGCCATGTGAGTTTGTTTGTGCGTGGCGGTCAAGTTGGGCATTTTTGCTAGGTCAATTTGTGGGGTGTCATGGGTCTTGGTATGATTACTTTCACCGCAGCAATGTTTTTGGCTCATGGGGTTTCTCAGGTTTTGTTTTTGTTATTTTGCAAGATTTTCTAATTCGTCCCACCGCTCCAATTTTTCAAGCAGCTGCTCATCAATCTCTTCAAGTCTTTGGCTGTACTCGGTTGCCAGTGCCAAATCACTCACAAATAACGTACCGTCTGCCAATTTGTCATTGAGCTGGTTCTGTTCGTCTTCAAGTTTGGCAATCTCATCAGGCAGGTTGTCAAGCTCTCGCTGCTCTTTGTAGGATAATTTACGTTTTTGGGTGTCGGCTTTGGCTGTTTTTGGGGGTTCGGCTTTGTCGGCTTTGGGGGTGATTTTGGGGGTAGGTTTGGGCGTGCGAGCACTTTGGGTAAGATAGTCTGCATAGCCGCCCACATACTCGCTGATGATGCCATGCCCCTCTTTGTCTGTGCCAAATACCCAAGTCTGCGTGACCACATTGTCCATGAAAGTGCGGTCGTGACTGATGAGCAGTATCGTGCCATCAAAGCCAGCAACGAACTCCTCTAAGAGTTCTAGTGTCGCCATGTCAAGATCGTTGGTTGGCTCATCTAGCACCAAGACATTGGCAGGTTTGAGCAGGTTTTTGGCGAGCAGTACGCGGGCTTTTTCGCCGCCTGACAGTGCTTTGACAGGCGTTCTGGCACGATTTGGCGTGAATAAAAAATCTTGCAAATACCCCAAAATGTGCGTTTTTCTGCCATTGACCTCCACATGATCAGAGCCTTGTCCGACATTCTCGGCAACAGAGAGCTCGGTGTCTAGCTGGTCTTTTAGCTGGTCAAAAAAAGCAATGGTTAGGTTCGTGCCAAGTTTGACACTGCCGCTGACTTTGGCGGATTCATCAAGCCCTAAGATGGTGCGAATCAAGGTGGTCTTGCCCACGCCGTTTTGTCCGATGATGCCCACCTTATCGCCTCGCATGAGCAGGGTGGAGAAGTCTTTGACCAGTATTTTGCCGTCGTATTGTAAGGTTAGATCCTTGACTTCACAGACGATTTTTCCTGATTTTTCGGCAAGATTCTGGGTAAGAGAGACTTGACCGACGACATCTCGGCGAGCTTTTCGTTCCTCTCGTAGGGCTTTTAGGGCACGCACACGCCCCTCGTTTCTCGTGCGTCTTGCTTTGATGCCTTGGCGTATCCACACCTCTTCGGCAGCGAGTTTTTTGTCAAATTCGGCAAAAGATTTTGCCTCGGATTGTAGTTCTAATTCTTTTAGTTCCTGATAGCGGGCATAGCCTTTGACCCCTTGGGTGACATCATAACTGGACAGCTTACCACGGTCTAGCTCGATGATGCGTGTTGCCAGATTGTCCACAAACTTGCGGTCATGCGTGATGAACAGTACAGTGAGGTTATAAGACAGCAGATAGCTCTCCAACCAGTCAATGCTCTCCACGTCCAGATGGTTGGTCGGCTCATCTAGGAGTAGCACGTCAGGACTGATAACCAGTGCACGAGCGAGCAGCACACGTCTTTTTCGTCCGCCAGATAGGTCGCCAAGGCGGTCGTCAGGGTTTAGCCCCATGTTCTCCAATAAAGTACGAGCACTTCGCTCTAAGTCCCAACCATGCAGGGCGTCTATCTCGTGCTGCACATCGGTCATACGCTCACAGGCACTCATGTCGCCCCCGCCACATCGCTCTGATAGCTGATGATACTCTTTTAGTAGCCGAGCTACCCTCTCATCACCATTCATGACGATGTCAAGCAGCGTGCCGTCATCTTCGGGCACGTCTTGGGCGAGCATGGCAATCTTAATGCCGTCAGATAGGATAATCTCACCATCATCAGGTGCTTGTTTGCCGCTGATGAGCTTAAATAAGGTGCTTTTACCTTCGCCGTTTCGTCCGATGAGGCAGACTCTCTCACCTGATTCAAGGCTAAAATTGACATGATCCAAAATGGGTGCAACCCCAAAGGCAAGCGAGAGATTTTTTAGGTGAATGAGTGCCATAATCGTCTTTTTGATGATACAATGGGGCAAATTATAACAAATTTTTTGGGTTAAATTGACAATTTTGGAAAAATAAATGACTGACCTACATCGCCAAATCACTGATTTGCAAATCAAAATTAGCTACCTTGAAGACACCGTTGAGGCATTAAACGGGGTGATTGCCCAGCAAGATAGAACCCTAAATGATGTGCAAGATCAATTAAAACTGCTGTACCAATATCTAGAAGGTCGTGACGATGAAGGCGTGACACCGTTTGACTTGCTTGCTGACAGACCGCCACATTATTAGACGCTGCCATTTGAGTTGTCATGGCAATGACAAAGTGACATCAAGCAGGGTTTTGCACAAGCATCAAAATCATAAGAATTCCCATTCTCATCATCAGCACCTATTTTTTGTCATGCGTTACTCAAATGCAACAAAATTTGTGAAAAAAATGGCAAAATACTGACATAAGGTGCCATTTTGAGTCTTGCCTTGCTCGTTATTTTGCTTTAATATGTATCCATGAAACAGCCATTAAAATATTTGTTATACAATTGTAAACATCATTACCCAAGGATGTTAGGGCTGTTTCTAGGCGGTATGCACGACATACGGAAATTTCATGGCAAAAACCGGAGTAGTTTTATGTTTAAGTATAAATATCTAGCAGTGGCGATGGCATCGCTTGGTGCAGTCAGCGTGGCAAATGCGGCAGGTCTTGACCGCTCAGGACAGGACGTCACAGCATTCTTGCAAGATGGCACTTATGGCGAGGTGGTTTATACCTATATAGACGCTGACGTGTCAGGCAAGGACATCAGTGGCAATGCCACAGGCGACATCGCAGAAGCTTATGATTTTGGTCGTTTTGGGGTGAAAGCCGACA
>JBHCFR010000246.1:0-3097 GCA_041801945.1 Moraxella sp.
AGCGTCAAGTTGGCTCTTTATTAAAACCTGTCATCTATCTTAGTGCCATACAGTCAGGTAAATACAACTGGGCAAGCTCTGTCAAGGACGAACCCATCGCCTATCGTGCAGGCGGTCAAGAATGGACACCCAAGAATTATAGCAATACCAGTCACGGTGATGTCCCCATGCTCACTGCCCTTGCCAACTCCTACAACCAATCAGCGGTTAATGTCGGCATGGAGTTCGGCGTGGACGTGTTTTCCAAGCAGCTGCGTCAGCTTGGGGTAGATAAAGAGATATCGCCTTATCCTTCTGTACTGCTAGGGGCGGTGGATCTCTCCCCCATGCAGATGCTTGGGGTGTATCAAGTCTTTGCCAGTGGTGGCTATCACACCCCCATTCACAGCATTCGCCAAGTGATTAGTGAAAAAGGTAAGGTCTTGCAACGCACCGATGATAACATCAAAACCACCGCACGCATACCGCCTGAGGTCATGTACGTGACCAACTTTGGGTTACAGCAAGTGGTCAAGAGTGGCACCGCCAAGGGCATGGGTAAAATCGGAGAGACTTATGAGCTCGCTGGTAAGACAGGCACGACCAATGATGCCAGAGATGCTTGGTTTGCAGGGTTTAGTGGCAACTATGTCTCTGTGGTCTGGGTGGGACGTGATGACAACAAACCCATTGGGCTGACAGGCAGTAGTGGTGCAGTGCCAATTTGGGCAGATTACATGAGGCGTCTTACGCTTGCCCCTGTCAAACTCCATCAGCCCGATGGCGTCTCTTGGCTGTGGCTAGATGAGGGTACAGGACTTTTGGCAAATGAGATGTGTCAAAACGCCATTCATGTGCCAGTGATCAGTAAATACGCCCCCAAAACCAGTGCGTCCTGCTTTAATGAACCTGATTTTCAAGAAGGCGACATCGATGAAGGTGTTGGTGTTGATGGTACACCAGCACAGCAGCAGCCCGCCGACAGCGAAGAAATCATCTACGGCGAGGTACCAAGTAGCACCCAAAAAGGTCAAGTGATTTATGATGAAACCACTGGCAGCTTCTAATCCTATTAGACGTCAAAGCAAGGTTTACTGGTATTTGGTTTATTGACAATAAATCAAATACCAGATTGGGTCATTTAAAAATTGACTTTATGAATCGCAATCAACCCAAACGCAATCAACCCAAACATGGTCAAATCTGGTCATGCAAGGTCAGCACGCCCTAATCTTCCGATGACTTTATCGCCTCCAATATCCGATGTTTTAGCAGCAGATACTCATGGCTTTGGGTAAAATCATCGTGCTTTGGCAGACTAAAATAATGGCAAAGGCGAGCAGGCGTGCCTTTTAGCACATAAAGCTCATCGGACAGATACATCGCTTCATCAATATCGTGCGTGATGATAAGACAGGTTAGCCCCTTGTCTTTTTGAAAGCTGCCAAACCAGTCGTACATTTGATTTTTCGTCACAAAGTCCAGTGCTGAAAATGGCTCATCTAACAGCATGAGACTCTCATTGCTAAGATAGGTTCTAAGCAGTGCCGCTCGCTGACGTTGTCCACCTGAGAGCTGGCTGGGGTATTTATCTGTGAGCTCATCTAGTCCAAACACTGTCAGCAAGGGCGTGATTTTGGCACGAATGTCCGCCTTGGTGTGTTTTTTTAACATCAAAGGCAGGGCGATGTTGTCATAGACGCTTTTAAAGGGTAATAACAAATCTTTTTGGAGCATGTAGCCCACACCGCCTGCTATCCCCGTACTGTCCTTACCCTCTATCAAGACTCGCCCCGATTTTGGCGTCATCAGTCCCGAGGCGATGTTAAATAAAGTCGTCTTACCCACACCGCTTGCCCCAACAATGGAGACGACCTGACCGTGATGAACCGACAGCGACAGGTCATGAAACAACCTTTTACCATCAAAGTCATGGCACACATCAATCATCTCTAACTTAGCAGCAGCGGACATGAATCGCCCTAGAAGTCTGGCTTAGGTAAATAATCATTGCTCACCCCTGCTTGTGCAGCAAAGGGCTTATCCACGAGCTTTTGCTCATGCACCCAAGCAAAGAATCTATCCCATCTGGCATAATCAAATCTCCCCCAACTGCCATCTTCTGCCAGATACTGCCCTGACATATATTGCTGACTGGCTTTGGCGAGCTCTTTATTGACCTCTGGGGCGTGTTTGATGAGAATGTCAGCACTCTCATCGGCGTGCTTGCTGGCATAGACATAGCCTTTTGAGATGGCGGTTAGGGCTTTTTTGTACTTTTCTGGTTTGGCTTGTAACTCATGGCTGTTGGCGATGAGAATGGGCGAGTAATAATCAAAGATGGGATTGGCATCTTTTAGATAAAAAAAGTTGGTCTCCACCCCTTTTAGTCCTGCATGGATGCCATCCCAACTATAATACGCCAAGATATAATCAAACTGATTCATGCGTAAGGCGGTGGTGGCATCTGTGCTCTCTCCGGGAATGGGGTTTAATGGCTCGCCCACGAGTGTTGCCACCGTTTTATCATCCACAGGATCCTCCCACGTGGAGTAGCGTTTGCCGTGCAAATCGGCAGGTTTGGTTGCTCCTAAGGATTTTAGGGACAGTAGCCCTGCGTTATTATGGGGTGTGATGGCGGCGATGGCAGTGATGGGTTCGCCTTTATTTAGACGCTTGACCATGTTCGGCTGAAAGTACACGCCCAAATCCGCACGCTTATTTGCCACCAAGGTGGAGGTGCTGTCCTCGGAGGGCTGCACGATTTTGACATCAAAACCCTGCTCGCTAAAATAGCCTTTGTCCATCGCCACATAGAGCCCTGTATGATTGGTGTTGGGCGTCCAGTCTAAGGCGATGATGAGAGGCTCTTTTTGGTCAGACTCTGCACCAACTTGCGTGGGTGTTTTTGTTTTGTCGCAGCCTGCCATTGATAGACCAAGCCCCAGTGTCAGCACCACCGACAGTATTTTACCATTTAGCATCTCATGTCTCCATTAACAAAAAACCCTTGGGTCAAACGCCCAAAGGTTCATAAAATACAATCAAGCCGACAATAAAACATAAAAACACGTTAGTTTCCTACGCCAGTATTAACTGTATCAGGTTCACGGGTATG
>JBHCFR010000247.1:0-4672 GCA_041801945.1 Moraxella sp.
ACTAAGCCTAAGATACTAAGCCTAAGATGCCGTGCCAAAGCATCTTGATGTCATCACCAATCTCATCACACACCACAGCCATGATGACAAACCAGCCATCAAATGTTAAAATGTGTGTTAATAGTCTAACATGAGTTCATCATGCACCTTAGTAATGCACCATCTCCTTCTTATTATCCAGCACGTACATTAGCGAGCCCCATCACTGCCACAGGGGTGGGTCTGCACAGTGGCAAGGAAGTTGTGCTGACTTTAAAACCCGCTCCTATCGGCACTGGCATCGTCTTTGTTCGCACTGACATGAATGACGCTCACATCCCCATGAATGCGACTTTTATCCAAGACACCATGATGTCGTCAAATCTGGTGGCAGGTCACGCACGAGTTGGCACGGTAGAGCATCTTCTGTCGGCAGTATCAGCGTGTGGGCTAGATAACTTATATATAGAAGTAAATGCGTCTGAGATTCCCATCATGGACGGTTCGGCAGCACCTTTTTTGTTTTTGATTGATGAGGCGGGTGTGGCAGAACAGCCCGCCCCAAAAGCCTTCTTAAAAATCAAAAAAACCATACGCGTTACAGACGAGGATAAATGGGCAGAGCTTAGCCCTTATGACGATGGCTTTTTGATGCATTTTGAGATTGATTTTAATCACGCTGCCATCAGAGCAACCGAGCAGACGACCACACTGGATTTTAGTACCGCCAATTTCGCCAAAGAAGTCGCTCAGGCACGCACTTTTGGGTTTTTAAAGGATTTGGAAACCCTAAAAAAGCACAATCTTGCCTTAGGAGGTACCATGGAAAATGCGGTCGTCCTAGATGAGACATCGGTGGTGAATGGCGATCTTCGCTATCCCAATGAGTTTGTCCGTCATAAAATGCTAGATGCGGTGGGGGATTTATTTGTCATTGGGTATAATATCGTTGGTAAATTTCATGCCTATAAATCAGGTCATGCTCTAAACAATGCGTTGATTCGTGCCGTACTTGCTGATGACAGTGCCTATGAAATTGTAACAAATTATGACAAAAATACGTGCCCAATTGACTTTAATTTAGCCAAATTTCCCCTAAATGAGCAGGGATTTTGAGCCAAAAAATTTGACTGTTTTAAAGTTGAGCAAGATGACTGTAAAATTGGCGTAATAAAGCTAAAAATTAATCAAAACAGCGTGCAACAAAACAAAAGCGAGTCCATGATGGCTCGCTTTCGTGTTTGTGGGGATTTTAAGATGGATTTGAGAGTGTTTTTTGGGTGATTTATGGATTTTTTGTGAAAATCAGTAGATTTGTTTACATAAAATTACAAAAGACCCACTAAGACAGACAATAATTAGGTATTTTCATCCTCTTTGACGTGAGCAGTACGAACAAGCTCAATAAAGGACGTTTGTAAACTTTTATTTTTGATGACAAGTTCAGCGGTCTGTGTTATAGTTCGCACCGTGTTTTCACTTAATGGTTTTTTTAGGGCTGTTTTATTGTTGGATTTTTTGTTCAAATCAGCAGTGTCCTGATGAATGTTTTGATAAACCATCACGCCCATTTTTGAAAACTGACAAAAGGCTGTGTGTTCATGCAGTGCCAACAAGCACTCTTTATGTAGATAACGTACATGATTGGCTGCTGTGATGGTCGGTAATGCCAAAGTAATCTTGGCATCATGAGCATACACCACTTTGACCTCATCACGAAGCTCACCTAGCACACCAGCAAGTAAAGGGCGGGCTAGACGAGTTAAATGATCAAAGTAGGCAAGTCGCGAACTTAGGTCTTTGGGAAGTTTTGCACCTGCTGCTGCTTGTTTTTCAGCATGATTGGCAAGGTGATTTGGAAAATGGGTTTTAAGATACAGATCATCGTTCATTGTGATAACACCTTTAAAAACTGACGGACATGGTGTCCAAGAGCTAAGTTTATCACGCCACCCGCTCAATCACCAAACGATTTATTGAGCCAAAAAGTACGCTAGGATGCGTATGGCATAAACCCAAGCTTTAACAAAACTAACCCATTTGACATGATCATACCAACAAGGGACGTCATCTTACAGTAAAGCTGTATCGTCGTGTATGATTCATGCGA
The DNA here is from genome assembly GCA_041801945.1 of Moraxella sp. Classification (GTDB taxonomy): domain Bacteria; phylum Pseudomonadota; class Gammaproteobacteria; order Pseudomonadales; family Moraxellaceae; genus Moraxella. Next base: position 2,090 of record JBHCFR010000247.1, read on the forward strand.
GGCAATTTCATGAAAAAACTTTTTTGGTTAATGTCGGCAGTCACCCTCACCACTGTGAGTGCAAATGCAGAGAGCGGTAGAATTACCATTTCATCTGCCAGTGGTGAGCGTCAAGTGCAAATCATCGCCCCTGCGATGCCCACCCAGACGCTAAGTAATGCCGAGCTTGACACTGCCATTAACGAGCTCATGAGTTCATCGCAAGGCACCTCTCGTTTCACCCAAGGTTTTAGCACCAACACCCAACTTCTCTCCGATTACTCCGTAGCCAGCAACACTAACAGCACCATCGCCGCTTTAAATGGCTCAGCACCTGCCACAGCCGCTCGTTTAGCTGCTCGTGCTGCTCACGGCAAGAGTGTGGGTCGCTGTGCCATGTACGTGCGTAAAGCACTACAAGCAGCAGGTTATAGCTTTACGCCACAGTCATCAGCCTATCAATACGCTCACGGTACCTTGGTAGAGGCGGGGTTTACTCGTATCAGCAGCGACAATTATGTACCCCAAGTTGGAGATGTGGTGGTGTTTAACCGCACCAGTAAAAACCCGCATGGACATATTCAAATCTATGATGGCAGTCAGTGGATATCAGATTTTCGCCAACCAAATTTTAGCCCCTATCGCCAACATAATGGTTATAGCGTATGGCGTGATGCCCGTTATCTTGATGCCACCTCAAATACAGGCACTTATCTGGCGATGAACGAGCAGTAAATATTTCTTATGGTATATAGTCAAAGCACCCAAATAGTCTGGGTGCTTTGTTGTTTGAGGTGTTTTATGAAAAAATCGCTCGTGGCTTTGACGATATTTGGGATAATGTTTGCGATGTTCGCCTCATCAAAACCTGCCATGGCAAATACCAAAGCAAGTGTGGCGTTGCTTGAAGGCATGATTAAAACAAGCATGATGACCGCCATAGAAAGCAGAATAGACATGAATGATGTCCAAAAACACTGTTTTGCTAACATTAATCATGCAGATGCCAGACGTATCATCACCCAGTCTTTAACCGAGAAATTATCAGTAAAAGAAATTCAAAGTTTAGATGATTTTTTAGAGACGAAATTGGGTAAAGATTTGACCTTGGCAATGATTTTGGGGGATGAGATTAAAAGCGAAGACTTGAAAAATTACGACACCAAGGATGTTCTACTGATTGTTCAGACTGCACCACTCTTAGAAAAAGTCTTGGATAGTAAAGACCTTCCCTTTTTGGCGATAGAACTTTATGCAGAAGAAGCCAAGAAGTGCGGCATATCGTTTGATTAATGCTGCCTGTGAGTTCACCAATCGGGACATCATGGATTGGGTTTATGGTGTTTTTATGGTGATTTTATGAGGCTAAGGGCGACTGCCTAGGGCGACCCAATAATCTTTGTCATGAAAATCAGGAGGCGCGGCGTGGCGGACGGCATAATAAATGGGCGTGCCATCGTGATATAAGATGGCTGCTGGATTCATCCCATGAATGGGTAGGTTTGGGTGATTGTCCAGCTTGATGCCAAGATGATAAGTGTGATAATCGGAGGTGGACTGATCATCAGTCAGAAATACCATGCCGTCAGCCCATGTTGGCGGCAGATGAGAGGGGCTGCGATAACCATCAAATTGATAGAGGTTAAAACCGCCATTGGGCGAGAAATTCATCTCAAAATAACCCTCTTGCCCAAAGTCAAAAAAGCACTCCAAGCAATCTGCCTCCCACAAATAATCTTGGCGAGTCAGCGTAAGTGCTTGTTTGACATCCATCCAATCCACACCAAACCCATCGCAGCGGCAGATAAAATAACTCAAATATAACGTATCACCCATCACACTTATGACGACATGGATGTTAGGAGCATTGGTCTTGGTTGCTGTGAGCACATAAGATTGCAGCAAAGAGGGGGCTACTTTGCCCCAAATGGCTTGCCGATGAAGTGCTTCAAACACGGTCATCAAAAACCAAAACGAGCCAAGTTAGACAGCTTAGGATTGGCATCAGGATTGGCACGAAATAACAGCACCATACGCCCAATGTGATGAATGACAGCACTGTCGGTAACATCAGCCAAACTTTGGGCACAAGCTTTACGCTCTTCATTTGAGCCTGCGGGGATTTTGACTTTAATGAGTTCGTGATCGGTTAAGGCGCGGATGGTTTCTTCAATGAGGGTGGGAGTGATGCCATTAGCACCGACCATGACAATCGGATTAAGATGGTGACCAATGCCACGCAGTTCTTTTAGTGTTTCGTTGGAGGGGTTTTGAAAATTGGATTTTGCCATGTATGTCTCAAAATTAGATAAAAAATGAAATCCATTATAACAAAAATATACCAAATTTTCTGATAAAAATGTTAAACTAAGCAGTTATTTTAATACTCATCAATATTTTGGCAAATGGCAACTCGTATCACCAACAAAAAATTCTCCAAATCATCAAAAGCATGGATGAAAGAGCATATCGATGATTATTATGTTCAGCAGGCTCAAAAAGAGGGTTATCGGGCGAGAGCCGCCTATAAACTCTTGGAAATCAACGAAAAAACAGGTCTGATAAAAAAAAGGCATGACGGTGGTGGATTTGGGTTCTGCTCCG
>JBHCFR010000248.1:0-4666 GCA_041801945.1 Moraxella sp.
GCAGATGTCATGTTCGTTAGCAAGCCTAACGATGGTGGCAACTTCTTCGGTGCTTTTTGGAAAGACGATGGCAGATGGTGCGGGTTCAAAATGTTTTGTCCAGTCTTTACCCCAGTTATCCAAGCTGCTCTTATCGGTTTTTATTTGTGATTGGTCAAAGCCTTGTTGGCTAAGACCCTCTAAAAAAGCATGTATGGCGGTCATGGCAAGTCTCTTATGATGAATGTAATAATAAAAAAAGCACAAGTTGCCCTGTGCTTTTTTGGAAGGGTTATTGCGTGCGTTTCACCCATGCATCGCTGCCATCAACGCGACTGTCGTTTCTGATTTTATCACGCAGGGCTTGGGCGGCATCTTGATTTTTTTCTGAACCCACCAACACGCGTACGCCACGACTGGTGGCACTGGTGGTCACTTTATAGCCAGCGTCGCGATATTTTTGAGCCAGCTCATCGGCTTTGGCTTGACTGTCTGCCAAAGATACCTGTACGCCATAGCGGGCATTGCTGTTGCCATCACTGCCCTTTTGACGGGCTTCTTGCAAACGCTTGTCAGCAGCTTGGGCGGGGACTTTTTGAGCCTCTTTTTCTTTGGCTTCACGTTCTAAGCGTGCCACTTGTGCCTTTGAGGGGATTTTGATGGTTTTACCCAAAGGCAGAGGGTCGTTGCGTCCCATGTTATTGGCTTCGGCAAGTACCGAAACAGGCACACCGTACTGACGAGATAGCTTAATCAAGCCATCACCTTGTACCACTTTATGCTCGCCGTTTTTGGCGGTTTGTGCTGCTTTTTCTTTATCAGACTTTGATTTGTCTGCTTTGGCTTGTTGGTCACGCTCTTTGGCAGGCTTATCCTCTTTGGCTTTGGCGGCTTGCTCTTTTGCTTCTTTTTCTTTTTTGGCTTTGGCAAGTTGTGCTTCTTTTTCTTTGGCGGCTCTCTCTGAGCGCTCACGCTCCGCCTTCGCTGCGGCAATCGCCTCTGGACGTGTCTCCACCGTCAGAGAATCCGTGGGCTGATTGAGCGCTTTTTGCTCTGCGGCAGCCTTATCAAGAGCGAGTTTCTCGGCTTTTTCCTGAGCCTCGATGAGTGCCATCGCCTCTTTTTCTTGGGCGAGCGTGCGTGCGTGCCTCGCTTCTTGTTTGGCGGTCAATAACCTGCTTTCGGTTTCCATGTCCACGGTCAAAGGCTCAACACTAGGTCTTGCCACGCCATCATCGGACACAGTCGCTACTTGGTTGACCTGTGAATTATCGCTGGCGGTTTGAGCTTGGGTGGTGTCACTTTGCCCTTGATTGACGGCATACAAAATCACGCCGCCTCCTAGCACCAAACTCAATCCTAATAATAACTGTTTTGACATCATGGTATCATCATCGTCTGTTGATTGCGTTTTATTTTACCATAAAAGCTTATAAAGCCAATGGGCTTTTGCGTATTTTATCTGGCACAATCATGCACCATTGGGATGACTTTCAAGCCCAAGGGCTATCATGCTCTCAGCTATCGTATGAAACGACCCAAAGCACAAAATCACATCGTCTTTATCCGCCTGTTCTTCTACATCTTGCACCGCTTTGGCAATGCTATCATGAGCAAAAATAAGACTGTCTGGCAAATGATGGTGAATCTTGTCTTGCAGCTCTGTCGTCTTTGTCGCTCGCACATTATCAATCTGACCAACATACCACGCTTTGATTGGCAAGTCAAACGACCCCATCAAAGACAACACCTCATCTATGTCTTTATCAGCGAGCATGCTAAATACAACGTGCAGCTTGGCATGACGATGACTGCCCTCATAACGCTGCCAAAAAGCAATGAACGCCTTCATCAAAAAGGCAATGCCATGCGCGTTATGCCCCACGTCAAACACCCACTGCCGATGGTTCACAACCCTTTTATCAAAACGCCCTGAGAGCCTAACCGCTCTTAGCCCCACTTTGATGGCGTCTAACGGCACTTTTAGATCACTTGCCAAAATGCCACTGATGGCGGTGCTGGCATTGAGGGTGGATATGCTCGGTTTTGGCAAAATAAGCGTCATTGCTTTGTTGCTATACATCCATTCATCTGTCTGATCATGAGAGGGCATTTCTTGATAGGCGTAGTCTTGACCATATTGATGGCATGTGGCATTTTTATCACGGATGATTTGGGCAACACTGTTTGGCATGTCCTGCTCGCCATAGATGACGGTACTGCCTTGCCTGATAATACCTGCCTTTTCAAAGCCGATTTTTTCTCTGTCATCGCCCAACCAATCCATGTGATCAATGCCGACATTGGTAATCACGCATAGATTGGGATCGATGATATTAACCACATCTAGTCGCCCGCCCAGTCCGATTTCTAACACCCACACCTGACAATGTAGCGACTTAAAAATCCAAAAAGCCGCCAAAGTCGTCATCTCAAAAAACGACAGGCTCAAATCACATTCTTTACGTGCTTTTTCGCACGCACCGAATGCCTGCATCAGCATCTCGTCATCAATCTCTATGCCATTGATTTTGATGCGTTCATTAAAACTCACCAAATGCGGTGATTGGTATAAAGCGGTTTTATAGCCTGCCTTGATACAAATCTCACTTATCAGTGCGGTGGTAGAGCCTTTGCCGTTGGTGCCTGCCACGGTAAAAACATAGGGTTTATCATCCAAATCTTGATTGAACAAGCTTAATTTTTTGGCAACGGGCAATACCCGAGACAGCCCCATGTCAATGGCGGAGACGTGAATGCTGCCCATGTAAGTGAGCCAATCGGAGACGGTGGTGGGATAGTTCATGATGATGATATTTAAGTTGGGAAATGACTATTTTAACAAAAATATGAGATGATGTATTGTTTTTATTGACTTTAAAAACAGCAAGCCAAAAGCCTGCTGTTTTGGTTTTTATTTGGCATTGTTATTTTGCACTTCGGCTAATCTAAACATTTCTGATGCCATGTATTGAAAGCCAGAGCTTTCAAAATAAACTTCTTCTAGTGCCTCCGCCATTTTCTCCTTGGGGCTGACATAAGGCTTAATTTCATCACGATTCTCATAGTTTTTTACATAGTAATCTATTTCATTAAAACCGCTGTCTTCCTGTACGCTCTCATAAGCAATCATCAATTCTTTTTGTGTGATAGATTGACCTATTGGCGTCTGATAAAAATCAATCATCGCATCAATTTCATCTTGGGTGAATTTTTCTTTATAATTCTTAAACATTGGTTGTATATGAAATTCATCAATGAAAACAATCATTTTTGGATTAGTCTTAAAATCATGCCGAAATTTTTCTTGGGCAATTTCATCCATTTTGAGCATCTCATTCCATCGATTTTCAACATCTATCGTGGTGTCTTTTTCTGATCTTAGAAAAGGAAATACCTGCACAGCAATCATCTCTTGAGACAAAGTAGCACTCAATCCATCAATTACGATATCTCTTATTTTTTGTATTTCCATCAGTCGTCTGACTGACTCGTCCGTTGGTATGTTGGCAAATACACTACTTGGCAGCAAACATAATAACATCAACATCAACATCAACCCATACCGCATTCAATCTCTCCTAAATTTAATAAGCAAAAATGCACCAATTATTTTTCCAAAACTTCTGCAATACCCTCGGACAAAGATGACATCTTTTCATGATTGTCTGCGTCACCCAAATAATCGCCATAATGCTGCATCATGAGCAATAAGATAGACTCGTCATCCATTTTATCATATAAAGCATGTTGTTTTTCAAGGATCCGCTGTCCGATTGACGTCTCGTAAAAAGCAATGATGGCATCAACTTCTTCTTGGCTGTAATGAGATTTTAATAACGTCATCAGTTTGTCAGACAATGAATCCTGCAAACTTTTATCATTCATCAAATCAAGTATTGTATTTTTTTGATACTCATCAAGCAGCTTGTTTATTTTTTCTTGATCATCTGGCGAGATGGTTGGATGTGTTTCTTCAACATTAATTTGTATGCTTGTCGCCTGCAAAGCGACCACTTGCTCAAAAAAGTCATGAGTTAGATACTCTTGTATTTTTGTGACGGTCATCAGTCGCCCAATTGACTCATCACTTGGCGTATCGGCAAAAACAACCTTTGGCAACAAACAGCATAATAATATCAACCCATATCGCATTCAATCTCTCCTAAATTTAATAAACAAAAATGCACCAATTAAAAAAATACCAAAACCGAAATTTTGGTATTTTAAGTACTATTAATTAAGACACGTTGGGTAATTTTGACAATTTGGTCAAAACACGATACACCGTATCAATGAGCTTATGACGATGCACCACCATATCCACCGTGCCTTTTTCTAGTAAAAATTCAGCACGTTGGAAGGGTTCGTCTAGCACTTCACGCACAGTTTGTTCAATCACACGCTTACCTGCAAAACCAATCATCGCACGAGGTTCAGAGATGTGCACATCACCGAGCATGGCAAGGCTTGCCGTCACGCCACCATAGACAGGATTCGTCAGCACCACCACATAAGGCACACCCGCCAAACGCAGTCGCTCCACTGCCGCAGAGGTGCGTGCCATCTGCATGAGCGACAAAAGCCCCTCTTGCATACGCGCCCCACCACTGGCAGCAAAGCACACCAAAGGCTTGCGAGCGGCTAAGGCTTTTTCGGCGGCAAGCACAAAGCGGTCGCCCACCAC
>JBHCFR010000249.1:0-8080 GCA_041801945.1 Moraxella sp.
CGGCGGTGTGCTTGTCCATGCTAACCGCCACAAAGACAGATAAGGCATTTCCTAGCTTTCGTGGACAGGTGTGAGCATGATAACCGGTGATGACGCCAAGTTCTTCTAATCGCTTGATTCTGCGGATGATGGGCGTGGCAGATAGATTGACCTGCTCGCTGATGTCGGCGATGGCAAGACGAGCATTTTGGGTCAGCAGTTTTAGGATTTTATGGTCAATGGTATCCAAATGAGGAAGATGACTGGGCGTGTTGTTCATGGCAGATTATTTTAAAATTTAGTGAATTTTACCATTTTTTGTAAAATTTATGGTAAATTTTGGTAAATTTACCCCATTTTTTTTATGAAATTAGTAATATTTGATGTTGAAATTTGATATGATATTATCCTATTATCATGAAGTAAGGTGAACCCTATGACCGCCCCAAAAATTACCCCCAAAAATCCCGCTTTTGACTTTACCAAATACCGCCCCTTTGAGTTCGCCCCTCATCTGCCTGACCGTACTTGGTGCGACAAACGCATTGAAAAAGCCCCGATTTGGGCGAGTGTGGATTTGCGAGATGGCAATCAAGCATTGATTGACCCCATGACCATTGAACAAAAATTACGCTTTTTTAAGCTCTTGGTGGCAGTTGGGTTCAAAGAGATTGAAATCGGCTTTCCGTCAGCTGCCCAAGTGGAATTTGACTTTGCCCGTCTTTTGATTGAGGGTAATCATGTGCCTGATGATGTGACCTTACAAGTACTGGTGCAGGCGCGTGAGCATTTGATTGAGCGTACCTTTGAATCATTGGTGGGGGCCAAGCGCGCCATCGTCCATGTCTATAACAGTACCTCTAAGGTTCAGCGGGATAAAGTCTATCAGCTTGATAAAGCGGGCATTAAAGACATTGCCGTCAATGGGGCGACATTATTAAGAGACATCGCCAAACGCTATCCTGATACCGAGTGGATCTTTCAGTACAGCCCTGAGAGTTTCTCTCAAACAGAGACTGATTTTGCGGTGGAAGTTTGCCAAGCGGTGTGCGATGTGTGGGAGCCATGGCATGGACAAAAAGTGATTTTAAATCTACCTGCCACCGTAGAGGCGAGCACGCCCAATCTGTATGCTGACCAGATTGAGTATTTTTGTCGTCATCTGCCTTGCCGTAGGGACGTCATCATCAGCCTGCACACTCATAATGACCGTGGCTGTGGTGTGGCAGCCAGTGAGCTTGGTGTGATGGCAGGTGCTGACCGTGTGGAAGGGACGCTCCTTGGTAATGGCGAGCGTACAGGCAATATGGACATTTTGACCATGGCGATGAATCTGTACACGCAAGGGGTGGACCCTGAGCTGGATTTGTCGCAGGTGAGTGAGATTATTCAGGTCGTGACCGAATGCAATAACCTGCCTGTGCATCCACGTCATGCTTATGTCGGCGAACTCGTGTTCACGGCATTTAGTGGTTCACACCAAGATGCCATCAAAAAATCCTTGGATTATAACGAGTCTCATCCCGAGACCGAAAAACACTGGGATGTGGCATACTTACCCATTGACCCCATTCATATTGGTCGCAGCTACCAAGACGTGGTGCGGATTAACAGCCAGTCTGGCAAAGGCGGAGCAGCTTATATTCTGCAACGTCACTATGGCTTTGATTTGCCACGTTGGACACAGATTGACTTTGCCAAAGTGGTTCAAAACCAAGCTGAAACCTTGGCTCGTGAGTTGAAGACAGAGGAATTGCTTGACATATTCACCAACACTTTCTTGACCCAAGAGACCTTCAAACTAAGCGATTATCAAATCAGCAACAAAAGTGGCGAAGTCTCATTCAATGGACAAATTGCCACACCGACTGAGGTGCTAGAAATCATCGGTCAAGGTAATGGGGCACTGTCAGCATTTATTGATGGGCTGGTCAAAGCCACGGGCAAGGACATCCATGTCACCAATTATAGTGAGCACGCCATTAATACCAAAGCCACGACAAGCGTCATAGATGATGAGTTCGGTGATAATCAAACCTATTCGGCGGCCGCCGCTTACGTGCAGCTGAACATCGGCGGAAAAGTCTATTCTGGCATCGGGGTCTGTAACAGCACCGTGTCCGCCATGTTAAAAGCAGTGCTCTCAGCATTATCGCAAACATGGTAACTCATGGCTCCACCATAAAAGGCGACTTGGATTCGCCTTTTATAAAGACTAAAATATTTAACATAATCCATATTATCCTTTATGATAAAAATGCATGTTATTAACCCATAGATTTCCTGTAAAACTAGGTTTTCCACTCGCCAAGCCTGCCTGAGGGTGATGGAAAACCGTTAGGTTTCCAAGCTCATCACGAACGGTCTTCTTATTTTTTGGGTTTTTCAGGAAGTTTAATGATGACAATCATAAAAAGGGGGTGTTGCACTTTTGGGGCAAAAGATTTTGCAGTATTTCTTCAAGCTGCTTTTAACACGCTTTTTATGTTAGATGTCAAAAAGGGGATTTTGTGCTATAATTCACAATTTATCTCTCACCCATCAAAGCTACCATGACGTTCCTGCTCGCTAGCATACGCATGATTTATCGCTCATTCATCGCCTACCCATGAACATCGCCCAATTTTTCCAAAAGATTTTAAATGACTTATACCAAAGCGTCTATGTGTCGCTGGGTGGCTCGCTTGAGGATGAGACATTAAACTGGGCGGAGAGAGGCACGGCTTTTGCCGCCATTGGTGTCAAAATCCTGATTCTGCTGGCTGTGATTGGGTTTTTTTATTGGCTGCTGGTGTATGTATTAAAGCACAGCTGTCGCCCCTTGCATTTATCGCAGCGTCATGTGCGTATCATTCGTGCGGTGTTACGCTACACATGGTTTGTGGCAAGCCTTATTGCCATCATGACCCAAATCGGCACCGAAACGCAGACGATTAAGGCGACGGCAAAAGCGGCGACATGGACAGGGTTTTATTATGTATTATGGGCAACCAGTGGGCAAATGGTGGCAAGAGTGCTCAAATATTATGAGCTAAATGCCTCCATTGAACAGCTGCTCAAAAATCTTATTTTGGTGCTGATTATCGTCTTTGCTTTGGCAAGCGTCTTGGCACAGTTTGGTTTTGACATTGTCTCTTTGGTGGCAGGTCTGGGTATTGTGGGTTTGGCGGTGGGTTTTGCTGCTCAAAGCACGCTTGCCAACTTCATCGCAGGCATCACCATTTTGGTGGAACAGTCCTTTCAAGTGGGGGATTGGATTCGTTTGGGCGACAAAGAGGGCAAGGTGGTTAAAATCTCACTGCGTGCCACTCAGATTCTAGATCGTGATAACATCATCATCATCATTCCCAACTCCACGATGTCATCCTCGGAAGTCACCAACTTAACCTCCAAAAAGATGATTAGATTTGCCGTCAAAGCGAGGATTGGACTCTATGATGACATCGTTTCGGCAAAAGAAACCATCCTAAAAACCCTAAGCAGTGATGAGGTCATCTTAAAACATCCTGCACCCATGGTGACTGTCAGTGAGGTGGGGGAGTACGCTGTTTATTTGATTGTGCGTTTTTGGGTGGCACCTCTGTCGGTGGTACGCATTCCTATCATTAAAGAAAACATCAGCGAACGCATCAAGCACGCTTTGGATGATGCAGGGTTTGATACGCCTTATCCTTATCAGCAAGTGCTGCTCAACGAGACAAGCCAAGAGAGGTTGGAGCGTTTGGCAAGCATTCGTGATGATTTGGATAAAACGCCCTCTCACAACTTAAAGGATGGAGAAGAGGACATGACCATCGCCATGAAAAAGCATTAACACGCTCTTGTGAGTCATTTAAAGTGCAATTTTGGCAGGATTCATGATTCATGTATTCAAATAAAGTGGCAAAAATACCTAATATACACTTAAAACCTAGCCCTTAGTGTGCATGATACGACGGTATGTTTTTTGATAATCCTATTTGGATGAAAAAAGCTGTCATGACGACAGCTTTTTTTGTTGGGGGAGGGGGGATTAAAACTTCATTTCAAAACCTAGCACGGCTGCTTGATTGTCATAATCATCACGCCACTGACCTTGGTAATTTAAGGACAAGGTGCTGTTGGCACTAGGCTTATAAGAGATGCCAATCCCTGCCTCGCCAAAGGTGTCACCGACTTCGTGACCCAGCACCCCAAAACTGCCACCGTTAAAGCCGACAAATTGAGCATGAACATCGCTGCGTTTATCGCCATTGTCCACGCCTGCTAGGAGCGTCCCTGTTAGGGCAAGGCGAGGTGTGAGTGCTTGATAACCACGAACACCAAGCGAGCTTCTTAGACTTTGGTAAGTCTCTTTTTCTACGCGTAGGTTGTAGGCATCAGCACCTGTCTCGGTGTAGCCATCGGATTTGCTTTGATTAAAGTCTATCTTGACAAAAGGCGTCAGATGGCGATGGGCTGTACCAATCTGATGAGACACCCCAAAACCTGCCTGAATCAGGTTGGCGTCATAGTCCGATTTGGCAACTTGATTGGTTTGGTGAATGTGGCGTTCACCCTCAACATTTGCCACCCCTGCACCAACATGTGCATGAGCCGTGGTCTTACCCATGCCATGATTGCCATAGATAAATGCCATGATGCTATCGGTCTGTGCATGATGGTTCACAAAGCCACGACTGTCAATGTCATTTTGACCATAAGCAAGTGCCAGCCCAAGACTGCTATTGCCGATGGCGGTATCCGCACCCACAATAACCCCAAACTCAGTACTGTCAAAACCTGTCAAACCATCATTACTGGCATCAAGATTGCCCTCGGCACCGATGGCTTTTGCCCAGACGGTTTTCTTTGGGTCAAAGGTACGTTCAAAGACAGTTTCACCAAAACCATGACTGCTGTCTGATAAGATGCGATTGACCGATCCAGACATGAGAGGTTGTAAGCTCACGGCAAGATTGGCAAGATCGGCTGACTGATAATCAATGGTGTCAACAATTAAGGTATTTGCTAAGGCATTGTCATTACCTGCCACTTTATCAGCAACCGCATTATCTAATATTCGTGCTAAATTTTCCGAAGAACGGTAGTCAGAAGCCTTGACAGCCGTTTCAAAGGCACCGACAATCGTTGGCGTTGGCGTTGGCGTTGGCGTTGGCGTTGGCGTTGGCGTTGGCGTTGGCGTTGGCGTTGGCGTTGGCGTTGGCGTTGGCGTTGGCGTTGGCGTTGGCGTTGCACCTTGGGCGACCATGGCTAGATGCACTTTGTTGGCATCGGAATAGTCGGCTTGGAAATCCACAAGGGGGCTGTTGTCGCTGACTTGTTTGAATGTGCCGACCAGTGTCCCTGCGGTCACGACGTCTTTTACGTTCGTACCACTATTTAGACCGTTTTTGATGTATTCATCAACATATACCTTTAAATTACCATTAGCAATATCGGCTTTGCCTGTAACCACCAATTTGCCGTATTCATCGGTGTTATTAAAGGTTTCGTCTTCGTCCCAATCCGCCAAACCGATGACTAAATTTTCACCATTCATGGTGTAATTACCATCAATTTTGAGTGTGCCTTGATCTATGCCCAAATCACCAGTAAATTGTTTGCTGCTCTCAGAGATGGTTAGTGTGCCTTTACCTGTCTTAATAAATCCAGCAGAGGGATACAGATCTCCCAAATCAATTGTACCGACATTGCCTGTGATGACGGCATTGGGGTTAATAACAACATCAGTACCTGTGTCAGCCGTGTAGTTTTGGGTTTGAATAAAAACACCTTTGCTACCCAACTCAATTTTATTGTCTTTGGTGAAGTTGGCAAATAAATTGGGTTGGTTTGCCATAATACCAATTTCTGCACCATTGATATAAATCTCAGACAGTTTAGAATCTGCATTACGGCTAATTTGGTTGGTATAAACACCAGTCAGATAATTTTCAACATCAAAACTTTCTAGGCGAAGTGTACCACTGCCTGTATTGCCAACAATCACTTCATTGGTGCGTAAGGTGCTGTCATTTAGCGTCAGCGTACCTGTACCGCCTGTTGTGCCAGCAGTACCACTAACACCACTGCCACCAATGGATACGACGTTATTGACATAGGTATGCCCCACATTGTACCGTGAATTTTGGTTGAGTGTCAGCGAGCCTGTACCACCCGAGCCGATGTGTAACTGGTTTTCAATTTGTAGGCGAGCGTCTGCACCATTGATGGTAGCTTCGCCATTTGAACCGCTAAATGCTGCAATGATAAAATCTTTGGCTCTGACGGTGCTGTTTGTAAAATTGGCTACCCCTTTTGAGCCAGCTTCTTGCCCAACAGTTAGGTTGTTGGTGACTCCAAAGCTGTCATTGGTGCTATTTAAGATTGCCTCACCGTTTGCACCAACAACCATTTTATTATCAATGTTAAAGATGTTGTTTTGACTATCTACTTTGGCGGTAGAGCCAGCGACTTGACCGTCTGCCAGAGTCAAAGCATCGGCAATATTTAAAGTGCTGTTTGTCAAATTGGCAGTGCCATCACCCTCAAAGCCGACTGCCAAAATATTGGTATTGATGGTGGCATTATCGCTATTTAGCGTACCCTTTGAGCCTGCCTCGCGTCCAACCGCTATTTGTCCTGCATTGACTGTGGCTTTGTCTTTTAGGCTTAATGTACCGATTGAATTGGGGGCTTGAGCAACATTGATGATATTGCTAGTGCCAGTTTGTACATTAAGTGTTGTATTCGCTCCAGAGAGTTCAACTTCTGCTGTGCCACCATTGCTAGCACCAATATTGACGATACCTGTTGCATTGATGGTTGCTCCATTTTTGCCAATAAGCGTGGCTTTTTGGGTAGCGTCCAAGCCCATATATAGCTCTTTACCGCTGGTCAAAGTAGCGTTATCAACCGTTACAATGGCGGTTTGTTGTGTGAGATGACCATTTCGTTGGGGCTTTGGAGAAGAGCTTGATTGCTGATTTCTACGGTAGTTGTGGGCTTTACAGCAGAACCAAAAAGAATCTGGCTGTCGCTGGTAAATTTGGTGCCTGTATTGCTAATTAGGACATCACCATCAATATAGGCACTATTAGCAATGTGATGTGGCTGACCATCGTCAAAAACAATATCCGCCGCCAACACCTGTCCACTCATCGCCAAGCCGACTGCCACACTTAACGCCTTAACGGACTTTGTTTTGCCTTTGGCTCTGGCAAATTCTGACACGCACTGCCACACCCCTGTGGCGTGATTGAAGATTACACGATAACAACGATTCATAAGACACCTTTATTTCATTGAGAGAGTTGAAAGATAGATTGATAAAACCAATGTTTCTAATAGGCCACATTAATATACCATAATTTTTCTTAAAAATCGGGGGGGGGGGGGGGAGCAATTTTTAAAATTACGATGAACGGTTGTTTTTATCAGATTATCGGTAAAATACGCATTTGATAAGTTTAACCCATTGTCATAAAGCATTAGCATTCATGTCAGTATGCCTGTCATCAAAACAACAAAAAGGCGAATCAAATCGCCTTTTGTCATGTCATGCAGCTGCTATTATGGGAATAATGGATGTGCGATGTCATTCAAAGATTTTAATATAGGCACCTGCTTTTAGTTCCTCTATCCAGTCCTCTTCGGCTTGTGGGGCTTGACGGTTAAAGAGAATCTCACGGGCTTTATCTTTACGTGCCTCGGCACTCATGTCTCTTTGACGGGTATTTTCCACTTTTAAGATGTGCCAACCAAACTGAGTGCGAAACGGCGCAGAAAAATCACCTGATACGGTATTTTTCATCATTTGTTCAAACTCTCTGACCATTTGCCCCTCGCTAACCCAGCCCAAGCGACCATTTTGGGCAGCAGAACCTGTGTCATCAGAATACGTGGCAGCAAGTGACCCAAAATTCGCCCCTTGCTGTAATTGGCTGTACAGAGTGTTGATTTTTTGTTGTGCCATGGCATCGTTTTGGGTGTCATCTACTTTAATTAGGATATGACTGGTCTGCCACTCAGGGATAAAAACTTGCTCATTGGGCAGTTTTTGACCCTCAGGAGAGTTCAAAAAAGCATTGACCTCTTGCTCATTGATGCTAATGCGTGGGCGAACCTGAGCTTGCCAAAG
>JBHCFR010000250.1:0-13465 GCA_041801945.1 Moraxella sp.
ATAGGCAAAGGCAAAAAATTCGCTTTTTTTGATTTCATAGATCGCTTGGCAAGGGGTGGATAAAGTGTGGTAAGTCATGTCGCTTATTTTAGTAATGAAACATCACACAATAAAGAGCGACGTGTGCGAATCTTGCCTTTGGCGTCGCCTAAGCAGCCTGACGGCAGACGCACACTACTTAGCCCTTCGGGAGTGGGAGGGACAGACAAGGTAAGTACCGAGCGGGACAATTTTAGACGGCGTAAGGCTTCATCGGTACTGATGATGGTCGTGCTTTTGATGTTTGTGTCGCTGGGGTTATAGACGGTCGGTGCGTGCTGTCTGTCGTTTTTGTAGTTGATGGCGATGACCGTGCCATCATCAAGAAACTGATAGCCATTTTCACCTTTTGGGACAGTATCACGGTCAAAGACAAAAACGCCTTTTAGCTTGCCCTGTCTATAATAATAAAATAACCCATGACGACGCTTGTCATGTTCGTCCAGTTGATAATAAAAATCTGCCATGTCATTTTGTTTAAAATACGACCAACACAGTTGCAAGCCGTCTTTGGGGGTGTTGCACCCTTCGGGGTTTTCTTGTTCGTGCTTGGCGATTTGGGCGCGTGTGGCGGCAATTTCAGCTTGGCTGTATTGGGTTTGGCTGTCGCACACCCAACGATGCTGATAGCCATCATAGACGCAAGCCGTGGTCGTGGTGGCAGAGTTGGCTGGCACAAAACACATCCCTGCTGATAAGGCAGTAACGATAACAATAAGTCTAAGTAACATGAAGATAAGCTCCCATATCAATGCTTGGATTTTAAAATTAATCATAAAAATATGTTACACTATTTGCCATCACTTTCATAGAAGACACCCCATGCGACTAGATAAATTTTTAAGTAAAGCCACTGAACTGTCTCGTAAAGATGCCAAAAAAATTCTCCATGCGGGCGAGGTCAGCGTCAATGGCGAAACCATCAAAGACGGCAGCCACCACATTGATGTAGAACACGATGAAGTGCTGTGGGCAGGCGAGCCGTTATCGGTGGCGGACGGCAACCGTTATATTTTGCTCTACAAGCCCGATGGCTTTGAATGCACCCTAAAACCCAAAGAATACCCTATGGTAACCGAGCTGATTGCCGTGCCCGAAGTGGCAAGCCTACGTATCGCAGGGCGGCTAGATGTGGATACCACAGGGGCGCTGCTCTTGTCCGATGATGGTGCGTGGCTGCACCGTGTCACCAGTCCCAAACGCCATCAGCCCAAACGCTATGAGCTAACCCTTGCCGACCCGATGGACACAGACGCCCAAGCACACGTCATCAAACAAGTGGCAAACGGCATACTTTTAGACGGTGATAGCGAAAAAACCCGCCCTGCCAAGTTGTCCTTTATAGACGAAACGCACGCCACGCTGATTCTTACCGAAGGCAAATACCATCAAGTCAAACGCATGATGGCGTATTTTGGTAATAAAGTGGTGGCGCTGCACAGAGCAAGCATTGGCTCTATCAATTTAGACGGCTTGGAGATGGGCGAATGTCGCTTTTTAACCGCAGAAGAAGTAGCACAGTTCTAATGTCCTCGGATGTGCCTTGCTTTTACCACAAAGTATGGCAGGTAAAGGCGTTCAAGGGTGTTTTTGATTGAGCGGATGATTTGGGCATGAAAAGCAAGAGGGGGAGATTTTATCATTAAGCACCAAAAAATCACCCAAAAATGCTATAATATCCTAATTTTTATGAAATGGAAAAAGCCATCCCCATGACCAACATCACCACCGATCGCATCCTTATACTAGACTTTGGCTCACAATACAGTCAGCTCATTGCCCGCCGAGTGCGTGAAGCAGGCGTTTATTCTGAGATGTACGCTTATGATATGTCAGACGATGACATCCGTGCGTTTAACCCCAAGGGGATTATTTTATCAGGGGGACCTGAAAGCGTCCATATTGAGGGCTCACCCCGTGCTCCCCAAATCGTCTTTGAACTTGGTGTGCCTGTACTTGGCATTTGCTATGGGTTTCAGACCATGTCTGAACAATTGGGCGGTAAGGTAGAAGCAGGTGATGTCCATGAATTTGGTTATGCCAAAATCAACATCACCCATCAAGACAGCCTTCTCTCCAAAGTCGGTGATGAAAAAAACGAGTCGCAAGTATGGATGAGTCATGGCGATAAGGTTGTCCGCTTACCAGACGGTTTTACCGTCACATCAAGCACTCCAAGCTGTCCCTATGCGTCAGCGAGCGATGAGGCTCGTCAATTTTATGGCGTGCAGTTCCACCCAGAAGTGACCCATACTGCCAAAGGGGAAGAATTAATTTCTAACTTTGTACACATCATCTGTGGTTGTGGTAATGCGTGGAATTCAGAAAATATCATTGAACTGCGTATCAAACAATTACAAGAACAAATCGGCGACCAAAAAGTATTATTAGGCTTATCGGGCGGTGTGGATAGCTCTGTTGTGGCAGCATTATTACACCGTGCTATTGGCGACCAATTGACCTGCGTATTTGTAGATAATGGCTTATTGCGTTTACATGAAGGCGACCAAGTCATGCAAATGTTCGCCGACAACATGGGCATTCGCGTGATTCGTGCAGATGCGGAAAACCGCTTTTTGACGGCTTTGGCAGGTGTCACCGACCCTGAGGCTAAACGCAAAATTATTGGTCGTGAATTTATTGAAGTGTTTAGCGAGGAAGCACGTAAGCTAGACGGCGTGAAATTCTTGGCACAAGGCACGATTTATCCTGATGTGATTGAATCGGCAGCAAGCAAACAAGGCAAAGCGCATGTGATTAAATCTCATCATAATGTGGGCGGACTGCCTGATGATTTGGCGTTTGAACTCGTTGAGCCACTTCGTGATTTATTTAAAGATGAGGTGCGTAAATTGGGGGTGGCACTTGGCATTCCCCATCATATGATTTACCGTCATCCATTCCCAGGCCCGGGGCTTGGCGTGCGTATTTTAGGTGAAGTGAAAAAAGAATATGCCGATATCCTGCGTCTGGCGGATGACATTTTTATGCAGGAACTCCGTGCGTCTGGTTGGTATGGTAAAACCGCTCAGGCCTTTGCGGTGTTCCAACCTGTCAAATCAGTGGGTGTGGTCGGTGATGGCAGGCGGTATGCGTGGGTGATTGCTCTCAGAGCAGTGGAGACGGTGGATTTTATGACGGCTCGTTTTGCTCATTTACCGTATGAGCTCGTTGATAAAATCTCAACACGCATCATGAACGAGATTAAAGACGTCTCTCGTGTGGTGTATGATGTCAGCAGTAAACCCCCTGCCACGATTGAGTGGGAATAATCATAGCACAAAACCCTTTATCGTTATGATAAAGGGTTTTTGGCATAATGAAGCAAACAAACCCCGTTTAGACATCAATCCATGCTAAAATACAACATCTTACTTAACCCAATCAGAGGCACCACATGACCATCCAAAATATCCCCTTTAACGACCATCAAGGCAACCCCAAAACGCTGGCTGATTACCCTGCCACAGCCTATCTCATCGTCAATGTCGCCTCAAAATGTGGCTTAACAGGACAATACGAGGGGCTTGAAGCATTGTACCGTCAGCAAAAAGCAAATGGCTTAGAGATTTTGGCGTTCCCTTGTAATGACTTTTTGGAGCAAGAGCCTGAGTCTGATGAGGCGATTCAGCAGTTTTGCCAGCTGACTTATGACGTCACTTTCCCAGTATTGCAAAAAATCAGCATCGTCGGTGCGACAAAACATCCTCTGTATCAAGCACTTACAACAGCACAGCCAGAGCGTATCGGCGAAGGTCCTTGGGTGCAGGATTTGATTGACTATGGGCTAACACCAAACGAGCCACCAGAAGTACTTTGGAATTTTGAGAAGTTCTTGGTTAGTGCTGATGGTGAAGTCCTAGCACGTTTTGCCCCTGACATAACGGCTGATGATGGGCGTTTGGGGAATGCCATAACACAGGCATTGGCTTGATGGGAGGATAAAGCCACCACAAAAGCCCTGTTGCAAGAGGGCTTTTGTCAATTTGATTAGCGGAGGTTGTCATTGTTTTGGTGGCACAGCGTGCGGCGTCTCGCCGCTGACATAGATTCTGCCACAGCTCCCAACCTTAATCCACTTTATCATCTTTGCCAGCTAGCCAACCAAAGCCCACATTGACGCACATGAGCACAAACAGCACCCAAAGCGACAGCTCCCAAGTGCCTGTTTTTTCATACAATCTGCCAAGAACCAACGGACCAAAAAACGCCACCGCGTAGCCCACCGCCTGTACCATGCCTGATAAGTCCCTTGCTGAGTCTAGCCGTGTCGTGCGAAGTGAGAACATCATGAGCGATAAGGTGAAGATGGCAGCAGCCCCAAAACCCATGAGTGCCGACCATGCGAGCAGATGATTGGGCAGCCAAATGAGTCCGCCCACGCCCACGACATTCATCAGACTGGCGGCAAGAGCGATGATTCTGATGGAAAAGCCTTGTTTGATAAGATAAGTCAATAAGAAAATGGCAGCAGGGGCGACCACTTGAAAGGCAAAAGCAAGCTGACCCCCGTCTAACAAGCTAAGCCCATAACTCATGCCAATAGAGGGCAAAAAGCTCGCCACGGTATAAAACAGCAGGGATTGTATGCCCATAAAAATCCCCATGTACCACGCCTCTTTATTTTTCCATGCATTAAAATGACTGGGCGTGGTGCCTGTGTGAGCGGTATCAGGCTGTTTTTGCCGATGGATACAAAACAGCAAAAGCAGCACCATGAAGGCAAACAGCCCCCAAGAGGATAATGCCATCTGCCATGACATCACCGCCATCATTGGCACCACCACGAACGCACAAAAACCTGCAAATAGCGACATGGACAAGCTAAACACGCCAGTAGCGAGAGCGATATGATTGGGGGCGTATTTCTTGATGAAAGGTGCGGTTAGGGCGTTTAGCAGACCGATGGCAAGCGAGAGCATCACGGTGCCGACAAGCAGTCCGCCCACGCCGAACCACACTCGCATTAGCACGCTGATTGCCAACACGGCGGTACTGGTCATCATCACAACCTCGAGCCCAAAACGTCTGGCAAGCGTGGGGGCAACCAATGCCCCAAAGGCAAACATCGGCATGGGTAGGGCACCGAGCAGTCCAATGGTGGCTACGGACAGCCCCAAAGCCTCTGTCAGCACGGAGGCAACCGACCCCATCATGACAATAGGCGAACGCATGTTAATCGCCGATAAAATGAGCGTAACGATGAGTAAGCCCAGTGGCAAGGAGGGTTTTGACATGCGGGGTTTGTCCATAATACAAGGATGCCCTTGGGTAAAAAAGCGTATCAAAAATACGCTTGGGGTTTAGGCTTGTTCAAATTCACAGTGTTTGTCCGCTTAACTTATCCATCCTACCCCTCTTCTTAAAAGAGCTGACAAGATGAGTGGTCACAAGCGAGCAGCTTAGATTTTTTTGGCAAGTTTATCTACCTTGGACTGATTGGCAAGCATGGCTTTTTTGTCGTCATCGGTTAGGCTGTCGCATTTGTTGGGGTCGTTACCACAAAATTGGCAAAACTCATCACCCATCAAGGTCGCCACGCCACCGCATGAGCCTTTTAGGGGTTTTTTCTTGACCAGATAGCCGACACCCATGAATAAAAAGAACAGCACAAAGACCCCAAAGGTAACAAAAAAAATGGGAATAAATTGGGCGAGTAGGTCGTTCATGCCAGACGCTCCTATACAAAAATAACGATGATGTGGCTTTTATTATAAAGAATTTGCATGAAAAAATCAGTCCATTTTTTGTAATGGACTGATGGGTGCTTGGTTGGGCCTATTGACCCCATCATCACGTGACAGGGCTGCATGGATGATAAACCGCCTTTATTGACAAGCAGAATGTCAGTGCCCTAAACCCTACTCACATCAGAGCAGATTTGTTTGTCAAAACTTAGCACCATGCCAAGCGTTGGCACATACAGCCAGTGCAAGAACTCTACGCAGTCATCTTTGGCAAAATACGCAAGGATGGTGGATTTGGATTTGCCAAGCAGCATATTGACATCAGTCATGACGGATCTCCTTCATTGATAGGGTTTTGGTCAGAAAAATTGGGATGTAACTTAGAATCATGGGCGTGTTCATCACCTTTATTCTTGCTTTTATGCGTCTTTGATATGCCATACCAGTCCACATGACGCGTGAGGATCATCACGATGGCGATACAGATGAATAAGAACACCGAGCCCATGAGCAGATTGAATTCATCTGCCGATAAGATGACGTAAAAGGCGGCATACAGTGAGCCTAACACCACTCCAAACCCAAGCCCACGAAAGACAGAACCCAACATATAGCACGCATACCAGCCAATGAGACCCACGCAGGCGACACTGGCGATGAGATAAGCATATAAAAAAGGAATCTGCTCAGCCAGTGATAACAGCAAGAGATAGAAGACGAGCAGTGCACTGGCAACCAACAGGTACTGAATGGGGTGGATGGCACGAGCCTTAATGATTTCAAACAAGAAGAACGCACCAAAGGACATCATGATGAGTAGCAGGGCGTATTTGATGCTGCGGTCAGTTTTGGTATAAGTATCATTGACATGAATGAAGTCGGTCATCAGGGCGTTGTGTGTGGATGGGTTATCGTCCGTCATGCCAGCTGCCGCCTGCATGATCAGTCGCTCATTTTGCCCGCCTAAGGCATGAGTCTGCCATGTCGCCTCAAAGCCAGTATCGCTCAGTGATTTGTGGGTGGGTAGGGCTTGACCTGAGAATTTAGGGTTTTGCCAATTACTGTTTAAAGAGACATGAGTCATCTCACCAAGAGGCATCACATCAAAACTGCCAATGCCAGACACGTTAAGCTCAAAACGCACATCCAAACTTTGACCGTTAAAGAACGCTTCTTGGGTCAAAGGCAGCACCGCTTCCAAATAAGATAAGGATAAGGCGTTATCGTGGTTAAAGGTGGCAGGATAGGAGGTGCCGTTCACCACCACATGAGTGGGCGTGACCCCACGCAAGTCACTGATGGCGAGGATGAGTTTTAGGGGTTTTGAGGCTTGGGGTTTGGGTGCCTCACTAGCGGGATTGGTGGTCACAGCTTGGGCGGGGAGCTTGGAGGTTTGGGGGCTCTGTGCGTTGGGACTTGGGGTGGCATCACTGGCGGCAGCTTCGGCGGCATCACTGGCATCTGTGGCAGCTTCGGCGGCAACAGCAGGCGTGTCAAGCACATAAGAGGTCGTCTTGGCGGGGT
The DNA here is from genome assembly GCA_041801945.1 of Moraxella sp. Taxonomy (GTDB): domain Bacteria; phylum Pseudomonadota; class Gammaproteobacteria; order Pseudomonadales; family Moraxellaceae; genus Moraxella. Next base: position 7,251 of record JBHCFR010000250.1, read on the forward strand.
CAAAGGTCTGATGAATGCCAACTTTTGCCCCATAACTGACCGCCCGATAAATGCCTCGCTGGTATTCATCATCACGGACGATGGCTTCTGCCTTGATGTCGCTTTTGGTGGGAAAAATATAGCGAATCTCATGGTCATACTCGGCGATGAGAAAGGGGGTTACCATAAGCTGCGAGGAGACATGAGAGGCTTTAATGTCGCTGATGACCTTGTCATGATACGTTTGGCGTTCATCCACAAGACTGCTGATGAACATGAGTCCGATAAAGAACACAAGACAGACCATGGCGATGATGACAAGTTTGATGGTGAGGGTTTGCATGAATCACTCCGATAACAAGATGGGAGTTATTCTAAAAAGTGTGTGTGCAAAAATGATGGAAATCTAGCATGGATTCATGGAAAATGTATGAAAAATCATCTTGGCAAACGCATCACCACCTTAATGACATTGCCCCTATCATCCTCTGTCTGATCAAAACTCACCACCCCTCCATGTAGCTCCACCACTTGCTTGACGAGTGTCAGCCCAAGCCCCGTGCTTTTTTGGTGAGTGCTGCTGCCCATGCTAAAATAACGTTCAAACGCCCGTCGGGTGACAAAATCCCCGAGCTTATCGCTGTCATTACTGATGGTGATGATGGTCTGTGTGTCACTCTGATGGGTGTGAATGTCAATAAAATGGTTGCCATAATACAGAGCGTTGTCAATCACGTTTTGCATGGCTTGACCAAGCCAAAACGCATCGCCTTTGATGATGAGTCCGCTTTCATGAAAATGGATGCTTTTGTTTGCTTGTTTGATGAGTGCTGACTGCTGATTGAGACAACGACCGATCATCTCATCAAGAGGGATGTCGGTGTTTTTTAGTTTAAAGGTGGGCTGTTCTAATTTGGCAAGGGTTAATAATTTGTCCACCAACTGGGTCATTTTGTCCGTTTGTGAGAGAATAATCTGCGTAAACTGTCGTCTTTCATCTGCACTTAACTCGTCCGAGAGTATCTCACTGCTGGCACGAATGGCGGTTAGGGGGGATTTTAATTCGTGTGTGAGTGTGTGGACGTATTCACTGACATAGGCTTTGTTCTCTATCACCTCTTTCATGGTGTGAATGCTCATCATGAGTTCATTGAGCTCCCTGCCCAGATAAAAATGCGGAGGCACGCTGCTAGCAAGCCCTTTGGTGTAGCGGTTCACGCTGTCTATGCTGTATCTTAGCCACCACGCCATCAGTGTGGCGGTGATTAGGGTTGCCGCCATGATGGTCAGAATAATCTTAATAATCTCATCACTGCTTCTGTTGATATACGGTATCAGTGTTTGGGTGGGTTTACCCACGGATAAGACGCCCTTCATCTCGCCATCTTTCATGATGGGGCTTGCCACGTACATGATGGAGTGTCCATCCACGTCGGTGCTTCTTGCCCCATATTTGCCCCGCAAGGTCAGATAGACATCATTCCACCGACTAAAATCCGCGCCCACGCTCACGCCGCGACTGTCATAGATGACCACGCCCTTTGGGTCGGTGATGTACAGATGATAGGTGCTTTGGCTTTTTTGGTGATACCAAGCGGGGTGATCAAGGTTTTGGGCGAAACTCTCATCAAGCCGCTCTTTTAAGTGCCTGTCAAGTGCCTCGTTTGGCAGCGTGGACACATCATCTGCCACGATGTGAGCAAGCAAGATAGAAGTATCCACCAGACTGTCCTCGACCACCCGCTTGGCAGAGGGTCGCACGGTTTGTTGGACATAGTATAAGACCAGCGATGATGATAAGAGCGTGATAAGGGCAAAGGCGAGCCATATCCGCACAAAGATGCTAAAACTCCATCGCTGCCCAAAGAGACGGTCAAGCAGATGATGAAAATTTAGCACAAACTGTACCCCAAGCCTCGATGCGTCAAAATCAGCTCATCATCACAGACGAGTGAGAGTTTTTGGCGTAAAGTTTTGATGTGACTGTCAATGGTGCGTGACAGGCGATGTTCTGGATGGTCGGAGATGCTCGCCAAAATCTGCTCACGAGAGAGGACGTGGGAGGGGTTGGCAAGCAAGGTGAGCATGATGACAAGCTCAGTTTTGGATAAGGATAGGGCCTGATTGTCCAAAAACAAAGAATAATCATGGGCCTGATAGTGCCATGTATGCACGCCCGTCTGTTTGGTGAAATCGGCTGCTGTCTTGGTGTCGGCTTTGTTGGGCTTACCCGCAAACACCGTCTCTCGTCGCCAAATGGCTTTTAGGCGTGCCACCAGCTCTCTGGGGCTAAATGGCTTGGCGATGTAGTCGTCCGCCCCCATTTCTAGCCCCAAGATACGGTCTATCTCATCGGTGCGAGCGGTGAGAAACAGTATGGGAACATGAGCATGGCGTGTGCCTTGGCGTATCATCTGACACACGTCAAAGCCTGTGCCATCAGGCAAACCAACATCCAGCACGATGGCATCAAGACGTGGCATATCAAGGCATGAGCCGACTTTGGCGATGGTGTCCGCCCACACGACGGTATAACCCTCTCGCTCTAAGGCGAATCTTAGGGTGGTGGCAATGGCAGGGTCATCTTCAATGATAAGAATGTGCATGGCATGATGTCAAAAACCAATAATCCTGCATTATACGCTAAAATCATGAGCCTCCCTAGGGGCGTCATCATTTTTCACGAATTTTTCATCATTTAGGTATTTTAGGGCGTTGTTAAAACGTGATGCAAATTTACCTCACCCCTATTTTTAGACCTCTTGTGAAACGACAATTTTACTGAGTTTGTCAAAATTTCAAGTTCAATAAAATGAAGGCTTTCAAGTTAAAATGTTTGACTTTCGCAAGAAATCTTTTGAAAACACTGTTTTATCCTAAGGTTGAATTGGTTAATTAATCAACCAATGACTTTAATAATGCCGCCACTGTTTGACCTTCAAACTGTGTTTTAAACACCACATTGGTCTGACTGCCAATGTCTGCAAACAGCTTTTGTGCGTGTTTTATTTTTTACTTCTTCTTTTCGCAGCGATTCTGAATCTACCACATTTTTACTCTCCAAAATCAAATTGAGCGTTTCGCCCAAATCCGTCTTGACAATATAAGCAAAATCAGGCGAGTAAGTGCCGCCACCTGCCACAGGGATTTTGATGGCGTTTTTTGGAATTTTGGTGAACACAACCACTTCTTGAACTTGTCTATCTGTGATGTTTTCTTTTTCTAATTCGCTGTCAAAAAATACGCTGTCAAATAAAAATGTTTCTAGCGGTGTTTTGTCGTCAGAGTTCACGCCTAAATCGCTGGCATTGATTTCGTTTAGTGGATTGCCCTGTCTGTCTGTGAATTTAGTTGGGTGAATGCCACCCCCAACATGACAATAACCCACTTCAAACGCATTAAAAGAATTCAGTAGCAGCCAGCGGTTAAACCCTGTGTGAATGGATTTAATCGTCTGTTCATTTAGATATTTGGCGATGTTTAGCACATCACGCACCGCAAAAAATGCTTGGTGCAAGGTATTTATCTGAATTAACGCCGTTTGCGATAATTTGAGCAAAAATTCACGATAACTCATCGTGTTAATCGGTTCAAATACTTCGTCATGAATACTTTCGGTTTCTATCGTCGTTAATAATCCATTACTGACTTTGATTTCATTTTGTACAGTGCGTATGCCTGTCGGTGTGAATTTGTCTGCATTTTCACATAAATATTGACTAAACAAACCCAAAAATTCCGCTTCATCTTTGATTTTGTATTGCAACAAGGCTTTTTGGTTTATGGCCTCCCATAGGGCTTTAAGCTCGCCGTATTTACCGACACGCATTTTGACTTTTTTGGTTTTATCGCCTGATTTTGTGATTTTACCTGTTTTTAGAGTGTTTGACATGTCAAAGGCTTTGGGAAACATCTTTTTGGTTTCATCAAAACCATTTTCTAAGAATACATCATCGTCATCAGTCAAATCTTCCAATTGATTGCGTATGCTTTTTTTGCTGGCATCAGGATAAGCGGCTTGAATTTTTTCAATCAATTCATCATTTAATTCTGTAAAAATCATCGGTTTTACCGCCGCGTTATTGACTTCTTTGGTTAATTTTTCAACAAAATCACGCTCGCTACTGTCCACAAAATAATTCAAGAAAAACGCATGGTCTTTGACGCGTGCCATATATTCATTGACAGGCAAACGCAAGCCCCGTCCGACTTCTTGTAATTTGCTCGTTTCGCTGCCACTAGAACGCAGTTTGCAAATCTGAAAGACATTTGGATTATCCCAGCCTTCACGCAGCGTCCATTTTGAAAATACGAAACGGCGTGGATTATCCAGTGATAAGAGCGTTTCTTTATCGTGCAAAATCTCATTGACTTCCTGCTCAATTTTATCATCTTTGCCGCTATTATCCTGCGAAAAATAACCGCCATGCGTTTTGCTGACATCGTCTAACGCCATTTGCCAATACTGACACAAAAATTCATCATGCTCATCTTTTAGGATATACTCCAATTCGGCTTTGACCATATGTTCAAAAACCGTTTTTAGACCACCCGAGAGCTGATTTTGCTCGTTACGATAACCTGAAATATCATCAATAAAAAACAACGTCAGTGGCTTGATTCGCCCACCATTTCGGGTGAGTAATTGTTTTTCTAATCTAAAATGCTCACGAATGGCTTGTCGCATCATCTTATCACGCACGGTATCGCTGTAAGAATAAGGGTTGATAGTATCGCCTTTTTTCAGTTCTAGACCATTACTTAATACCAACGTGGTTTTATTCATATCTACCACAAACAAATCAGTGATTGCCTGATGAATGCGATTTAAATTTTCGTCCTTGCCCAATTTAAATTTTTTTGTATTTAAGCCAAATGTCGCTTCTTTGCCGTCCAAATCAATCAGCTTAATCCGCTCGCCATGATCACCGTCAATCTGTTCGGTAAATGCCCGAATGCCTTTGACCAAATCATCATTAAAGGCATCAATGGCCGTTAGACGATAAACCAGATTTTCAAACTGCTGATTAAACGTCGCCCCATAACGCAGAATAAACTGGGCATTAAATTTTTGCAGATTCTCCCAAGTTTTCGCACCTTTTGGGAATTTGTGCGGCTCATCAATAATCACAAAGGGCTTCACCGCCGCCAATGCTTCAAAAGGCACATGATATTTATCTTTGAGCAGATAACTACCATCATTGCCTTTATCCTTGCCTGCCATGGTATCAGAATTGATCATGCCTGCATTGATGAGCAGCACATGGATTTTTTGCTTATCGTCCGTTTCTACAAAACGTACAATTTCAGACGACATAAACGATTTTTTGGCTTTGGATTTTTGGCTTTCTACTACATATAATTCAATCTGGATATCACCATATAGCCCTGCAAAATCCTTGCGAAAATGCTCGGTAAGTGATGTGCTTTGCAAAAAGTTTTTTGTCCCTGCTTTGATAGAAAGTGTCGGCACAACCACAATAAATTTAAACACGCCAAGTGTACGGTTTAGTTCAAACATGGTTTTGGTATACGTATAGGTTTTGCCTGTGCCTGTCTCCATCGCAATATCAATGATGTTACTATCAGAAAAGGCAACATCATCAATCTGATTGGCTTTTTGGATTTTTTGTACATTATCTTTTTTTACACTTCCAACAAATTTAAGCAATGGATTTTCATCACGGCCAGATTGTTTTAACCAAACCAAATCAAACACCGCCAATACGGATTGAATGGCTCGCTCTTGATGGGGTAAGTCTTTTTCGTAAGTAAATCCAGCCATATCAATATCTCGCAAGCACGCTTAAATTATTCAAGCCTTTTTTATTGGCATAAGTTTTGATGGCCTGTGCCAACTCTTTTTGCATGGCACTGTCCATGTTCTCACCAAACAAAACAATGCGTTCAGGTACAAAGGCTGTATCATCATCCAAGCGGTCAATCAAGGCTTTGAGATGATCAGAGCCAAACCCACTGTGCAATAGATACAAATGCTGACGGCAATAGTATGCCCTATATCCTGATAAATCAACAAACTGCACACGTTGCGGTAAACGAGAACCATCATACACACGCCACGTGGTCAAAAGCGTATGCAGCTCGTCATCGCTCAAAGCAGCATCTGCCATGATGGGCAAATCAGGCTGACTGGGGTCAATATCATCAGGCAAAGTCATCTGAAAATTTGGCACGGTTTCAAAGATTTTAAACCCCAAATCGCCTTGATAATCAGG
>JBHCFR010000251.1:0-11494 GCA_041801945.1 Moraxella sp.
CCACACAGTGCTTTAGTCAAAAAAGATGAACAACAAGGCAGAAAACAAATCTTGACACCTTATGAATGGCTAAAGCTTTATTTCAACCAAAGTGCAAATAATGCTTGAGAAGTTCGCACTATATTTTATCCTGCGATGTTATTTTGATATTTTTAAGGTGGTTAGCCATGTCCATTTATGATTTTTATGTACAAGATATTGATGGCAAACTCATTGATTTGAATGACTTTAAAGGTAAAACTCTACTCATCGTCAATACTGCCACCAAATGCAGTCTAACCCCCCAATACAGCGAATTAGAAGCACTCTACCAAAAGTACCAAGATAAAGGGCTTGTTATTTTGGATTTTCCCAGTGATGAATTTAAGCAAACCCCTGAGAGCAATGATGAGATTGCTCAATTTTTGGCAGAATACTATCAAATCAGCTTTCCTGTTTTTGCCAAAATCAGCATCAATGGCGATGACACTCATCCCCTGTACGCTTATTTAAAAGCACAAAACCCCAAGGAAATCACCAACAGTAAATACGACACTCTACTTGAAGTGTTACATGACCTAAATGAAGTTCGTTATGGTAATGACATCAAATGGAATTTTACCAAATTCTTGGTGAACAGTCATGGCGATGTCACCCACCGCTTTGCTCCGACAGTGACTGCCAAAGAGATGGAACGTGCCATTCAAGAAGCCTTGGTTGGGGCGGCTTAACGCTCTTTTACACTTAGGTTTTTAGCCAAAAAGCGTTTTGATGTCTTTTTGGTTTTATTAGAGTCGTTCATCTGCTCAATAACTCCATAGAATACATACCAAACATCATTAAACGGGGTTATGCCTCCTATGTACTACTGATTGTTGGTTTGGTGGAGATGGTTTTTATAAAATGACCAATCTTATTAACTTACATTCAATCTATTCACATGTATTTTTCTGCAAATACTATCTTGCTCCCAAGATAGTGAAAGATAAAAATACTCCTTGTTATTTTCGCTCTCTACCCCTAGTTTAGCCTCTATTTGATTTAAACAATATCTTTTATTACTTTCTATTTCTGTAAAGTTTAATGATTTTATATTATTAATAAAAATAGGCATATCATCTAGGATCTCATAGTTTTTTCTGATAGAAATAACACCAAAAAATCCACCTTTATTGATAAACCAGTCATTTTTATGGCTTTGTTTTTTTCTGTAATTTTATCAAATAATTCATGCAAATATTCCTCAGAAGGTCTTTCTATATATTTGACATCAAATAGTCTTGGATTGTCTTTTTTGTATGTATAAGTTTTTATATTTAATAAAACAATAATGATAATTATCATGAATATAAAGACATTTTTAAATATATTTTTCATTTTATTTTTAATAGCTCATCGAGGTTTTCTTTGGTTGATATGATATTTGTTTTAACTATTTTCCCTAGAATCTCATATGATACATACCACACATCATCAAAACAGGATTATGATGTATCGGGGTCAAACATATGGGGTTTGGTTTATCAAAACCAACAACATAAAATATGTACCCTAAATATGATATTTCTACACTTACCATCTAGTCTATATATGAGCTATAAATTTTTCTAATTCTGCATTTTTTAAAGGATAAAACGCCTGACCGCTCACATCTATAAAAATCACCATTAACATCTTTAAAATATCCACACTCTGGGCAGCCAGTACCAATAATATCATTATATCTCAATATCATTAACCCAAACTGATAAGAACATTTAGGACATTGTTCGTCCAAGTGAACATAAAGATACTCCTCAATATAAAATCTAAATCTCATTACTAAATTATGATAATTCTTATACGTATATGGTGTGGATGTTATTTATTCAATGGCTTTAATGATATGTATATCCATTTGTATTTTACTGATAATAGGATAATAATTGATATTCACATCTGAATATATTGAAAGTTCAGAATTTTTAAAAAATTGATGGCTGTTAATGGTTTTAATAATATTAGCAATCAATTCGTATGGACTTGGATAAATGGATTGAAATGAAGCAATTATCTCATTAAATTCTTTTCTATACATCATTATTTCGCACCTTTAACTTGATAAGCCCCGTGGGATACATACCACACATCATCAAAACAGGATTATGGTGCATCGCACGCACGCTATACACCGCTCTTTTTATAATCCTAATTTTCATTGAGCCCATTTTACAAAATCGTAAAAACTCATTGAAAAAAATTCATCATTTTTAATAATTTCTCCCTTATCATTATCAATCAAAAAAATCCTATCTAAATTTATTTTATTTAATAAATCATAGGGTGAATATAAACTCTTCCAAATAATAGAATAAGCAATGAAATCATCAAGATAATTTTCAATATTTATCATCTCATCACCATCCAACTCGGATAAGATACATTCATTTATGTCAATATAAGAATCATTGTAGTAGAACATGTTATTCATTTTTTTACAAAAAACCGTTAAAACCTTCTCAAAGTAGTCTTGATGCTCTTTTGAGATGTACAATGTTAGTATATTCATGTGATGTCTTTTTGGTTTTTATTTTAGCCATCCCTCTTTTCTATGCTAGTTTCTCGCTTGACATTTGTCATTTGTTCTTATCTTAATCCTCATCTTGGTTTTTTCTGACAGGCAAGCCATCATAGTCCTCATCCACGCGATACACCTCTCCTCTAAAAAAAGCGGCTTGATGTTCGTGATTGCAAAAAAAGTAGGCACGATGAGCGTCCGAGTCTGTCATCTCGGTTTGCAAAATACCGCGATAGGTGGCAAGTTCGTGCCCACAATAATCACACCGCCTCATGCTGACATCATCGCCCTCTTTGGGGAAAAAGTGCTTGGGAGGCTTTGGGTACATGAATTTAAAAAACAGCTTCATCACAATGGCGATGATGATAAGATTTAGCAAAAAAGCAAACATGGTCGGTCATTAATCTCATGCAAATAATGCCGTACTATATCACAAAAACCCCTGATAGTGTGCTATACTAAGCTGATTTGTCTAAATTTTAACGCTTGATTTTGGTGTTTATTTTGGCAAATCCCCCTCATCATCGCCAGACCGATGACCATGGATTGCTGGCATGGGCGATGATTGTTCTTACATTTAATTTTAGGATAACTACAAATGTCAATACAAGAAAATTTTAGCGAAATTGGTGACCAAAATACGACGATTACTTTGGCTCTCATGCAGACCAACTTTTGGGTGGGCGACATCAAAGGCAATGTCAATAAAATGAAAGCACTTGCCCTAGATGCCAAGGCGCGTGGGGCGGACATCGTGATATTCCCAGAGCTCGCACTCATTGGCTATCCGCCAGAGGATTTGCTCTTACGTCCAACCCTTGCCGAACGCGTCAAGATTGCCATGAATGAACTTGCGAGCATCGAGGGTATTGTCACCATCTTGGGCTATCCACACGTGGACACTCATGGCACATTTAACTCAGCAGCGATTCTACAAGGGGGCACTCAAAAGGGCTTTTATCATAAACAATGCCTGCCCAACTATGGCGTTTTTGATGAAAAGCGTTATTTTAAAAAGGGTCGCAATCAGGTGCTGTTTGACTACAAAGACGTCACCATCGGACTGCTCATTTGTGAAGATATTTGGCACGAAGACCCCATCAGAAGGCTCAAAGAAGAAGGGGCACAAATGGTGATTGTGCTAAATGCCTCGCCTTTTGAGGTGGGTAAACAAGCCGAGCGTAGAGCACTCATCGCCCGCCAATCCACCACTCATGAACTGCCTATCGTCTATGTTAATACTGTCGGTGCCCAAGATGACATCGTCTTTGATGGTGGCTCTATCGTCACTCAGGCAACCGGTGAAATCGCTCATGAAGGTGCTCGCTTTTTAAATCAGCTCATCATGGCGAAATTTGATGTGGCAAGCCAACGCTTTGACACTCAGGTAAAAGCCCCCCTAGATTTGTCCGAAGAATCTCAAATGTACCAAGCCTTAGTGGTAGGTCTGCGTGATTATGTCAATCGTTCTGGCTTTAAGGGCGTGATTGTCGGACTCTCTGGCGGTATTGACAGTGCCTTGACACTTGCCATCGCCGTGGATGCCCTAGGCTCGGATAAGGTCTATGCGGTCATGATGCCCTATGAGTACACGTCGCAGATGAGCCTAGATGATGCCGCCGCCCAAGCTGCTCGCTTGAACGTCTCTTATACCATCTGCCCCATTCATGATGCAGTAGCAGGGCTCAAATCCACGCTCGCCCCTTTATTTGCAGGGGTAACGCCTGATGTCACCGAGGAGAATCTTCAAGCTCGTGCCAGAGGCGTCATCCTCATGGCACTGTCTAATAAGTTTGGACACATGGTCATCACCACGGGCAATAAATCAGAAAATGCTGTGGGTTATGCCACACTTTACGGCGACATGGTCGGTGGATTTGACGTACTAAAAGATGTCTATAAGACGGATGTTTATCGTCTGGCAAATTATCGCAATCGCCTAGAAGACAGTCCTGTCATCCCTGAGCGTGTCATCACTCGCCCACCATCGGCCGAGCTGCGTCCTGACCAAAAAGATCAAGACAGCCTGCCTGATTATGATCTGTTAGATGCCATCTTGAAGATGTACATTGATGAGGACTTGGGTTATAAAGCCATTTGTGCCGCAGGTTTTGAGCCTAAGGTGGTTGAGCGTGTGCTGACCATGGTGGATCGTGCCGAACACAAACGCCGCCAAGGAGCGATTGGCACCAAAATCACCAAAAAATCCTTTGGGCGTGAGCGTCGTTATCCGCTGGTCAATGGCTGGTCGGTAACAGGTGAATTTTAACTTTGCTGACAATGTGGGTGTGGGCTTTATTGCCATGATAAATAACATCATCAATGGGGGACACGCCTTAGATTTGTCGCCAAAACCTAAGACTTTCATCAAACCTTAGACTCTCATCAAACCTGAGATTTATCGCTAAGATGAGACAAGTGGCATGAGTTCATAAAGCCCACAAACATCGCAATACAGACATCGCAATACAAACATCGCAATATCTGTGGGCTTTATCTATGGACTTTGATGATGAGCGACAGATTTGACTGCCATCTTTGGTGTTACATTCTGCCTTCAACTGTTTGAGGTAAAAAATAAGAGCAATTTCTTGCTCTTATTTTTTACCTGCACGTCATGATTTAGCCAATTTTTTCCCCATGGATTGCCAAATCAAGCCCTTGATATTCTGCCTCATCTTCCACACGCAGACCCATGGTGTATTTGATGACCAGTCCGATGACAAGCGTGACAACTGCTGAGTACACGATGGTGGCTAACACGCCCTCTACTTGCAGCCAGAGCTGCGTGAGTAGGTTTTCATGTCCGACATCAGGATACAGCTCATTGCTCACAAACACCCCTGTCAATACCGCCCCAATCACACCACCAATGCCGTGCAGTCCAAACGCATCTAGCGTATCATCAACACCCAGACGTTTTTTGCCATAATGAATCATCGCAAAACACCCCAATGCTGTCAGTACGCCGATTGCCATCGCCCCTGTGACATCCACAAACCCTGCCGCAGGGGTAATACCCACCAAGCCAGCAATCGCCCCAGAGGCACCGCCCAATGCTGATGCCTGTCCACGCACCACATATTCACAAATCAGCCAAGTTAATAATCCTACTGCCGCTGCCACCTGTGAGACGATGATTGCCATGGCTGCTGCACCATTAGCTGCCAATGCTGAGCCGCCATTAAAGCCAAACCAGCCTACCCAGAGCAGTCCAGCACCAACTAGGGCATAAGCCAAATTGTGCGGTGCCAAATTAGCACGTCCATAATCTTGTCGCTTGCCCAGCAGGCACGCGAGCACCAAGCCGCCAACACCAGCATTAATATGAACGACTGTACCTCCTGCAAAATCTAAGGCGTCTCCTGTTAGCCAACCGCCACCCCAAACCCAGTGACACACAGGCACATAAACCAGTAGCACCCACAGTCCAGAGAACACCAAAAACGACCCAAATTTGATACGTTCAGCCAGTGAACCCGCCAAAATCGCCACGGCAATCACGGCAAATGTCATCTGAAACATCGCCCAGAGCGACACAGGAATACTGCCACTTGCTTCACTGATTCCCACACCAGAAAGCATGGCGTTTGACGTGCCGCCAATGAAACTTTGTAGAGTACCGCCATCGCTAAATGCCAGCGAATAGCCAATCGCCACCCACAGCACCGACACCACCGCAGTCGCCCCAAAACTATGCATCATCGTTGATAAGATGTTTTTCTTACGCACCATGCCTGCATAGAATAAGGCAATACCAGGTATGGTCATCAGCAACACCAAGGCAGTAGAAGTCAAGACCCATGCTGTATCACCTCCACTGATGCCTTCATTGGCATGAGCGGTACCCACCATCAGAGTGAGCCCCACCAGTTTTGCTAAGTTTACTATTAATCTCATAAAGCCCCCTACGTTTGTCATCTAATTAAATCAATTCACAAAGCCTGTTCATCCACCTCGCCTGTGCGAATGCGAATGACCTGCTCTAACGGCGTCACAAAAATCTTACCATCGCCAATTTTGCCCGTATTGGCAGCCTCGACGATGGCGGTCACAATACTTTGCACCATGTCGTCACTGACAGCGATGTCCAGACGCACTTTTGGCATGAAATCCACGACATACTCTGCACCACGGTACATCTCGGTATGTCCTTTTTGACGACCAAACCCTTTGACCTCGGTCACAGTCATGCCTGTCACACCAAGTTCTGACAGGCTCTCACGAACCGCATCAAGCTTAAATGGCTTTAACACCACACTGATCATTTTCATAAGGTTATCCTATTGGTAAACAATGATAGTTTATAAGTGGGCATAGTATGCCAAATTTCATCTTGAAAGAAAAACGATTTATTTTGATAAAAATAAGCTTATTTATAAGTATTTATTTATATATCATTAGTAAAAATGATAACTGTAATGTAAAAATTAACAGCCGACCCCTAACCCAGCTCATCAATCAGTCGCCAAAGCGTTTTTCTTACGCCAAACCGTCAAGTCATTATCAAGATGTTCATGATTCACGCCATCAAAGCTGATGCTCTCTTCAAAAACAAGATAAAAGGCGTTATGATGACGATGACAACAAAGATTTTTACAAAAATTTACGATATAATAGAAAATTTACAATATAGTCGCCAAAGGTAAGCAATGGACATCGTACAGTATTTACACGGGCTAGTATCTCGCTCCATGGGCATCTTAGATGAAGAGGTTAGTGCCGATTTATTGAAACAATATTACGCCCTAAGCACAGCACGCTTGATAGAACTTGATGACACCTTTGACAGTACCAATCCCAAAAATCATACCATCACTGCCTTATGGGGCATTCAAGCACCGCCGCTTGCCAAACGATTGGCAAGAAGCTTTCACATGGACGAGGTGCAGACCGCCACGCTACTCAAAGCCATCACACCACCCATGATGGTGGAAGTGGCAAATTTGGCAGGAGGGCAGACGCCTGTTGCTTTTTTGGTGCAAAACTTTGACTCTGGTCGCACGCATTTACCTGCATGGTCGCCTCAATTCATTCAAAGTTCACTCTCTCAAAAAATTCATGATTTAAATCAGCACCATCAAGCTGTCAGCAGTGCACAGCTTGATGACAACGCTCATTTGTCATCCCCAGTCTATGCATCGCCCAACGAGAACGACGTGGCTTATGAATCAGAGGTGAGTACTTACGATTCGCCCATCATTGACATCACCAAAACCTCCGATAAGACAGAACATCAAGGCGGTGAGCAGCTTAACCATGATGTTCCCCCTGCTTTTACCACCCATAAAGCCAAGACAGCAGATGATCCCAACCTTCATCAGTCCAGCGTGCAACCTAATGGACCCATCAAGCCCAAAATCACTCGCCCCAATCCTGTCATCATGGGGCTTGGTGCAGGGCTGATTGCCTTGATTATCGGTGGTGGTGCATGGTATCTGTGGCAGGGCAAAACCAACCAAAACAGCACCCAAGTAAGCGACCCTAATGTTGCCACGCCTAGCGTAGAAGCCCTAAATCCACCCCGATTGTCTCTGACATCAGGCGAAAATGGGGCTTTATATGCCTGTCAAGCCGAAGTGGGCAATGGTGCCCTTCAAGAACAACTACTTGGGATATTGCAAAAAAACTTTGGGCAGATGGGCTGCATCATGGACATCGATGATAATTTTGGCACCTCACTGGCGGGACTTGAACGCTTAGAGAGCATCATCGCCATGGTCAAATCCGAGCCTTATACCAGCATTGAAATCATCGGTAGCCACATTTATGTGAACACCCCAAAGACGGACATTCTGCCAAGAATCGTCAATGACATCGCCCTACTCGCACCGCAGTTTAAAGTCTCTGCTGCCCCTGCCTTAGACAAAGCACACGCCATCCATCAGAGTTTTGAGCGTGCCACAGCCGCCCTAAATAAACTGGACAATCCGCCCAATGATTATGACTTATCACGAGCGGCGAGCCTTGCCATCATTGACTTTAACGGCATGGCAACCTTGCCTGATAATGCCACTGGCGTGCTGTCACTACTGGCACAAAAACTCAAAGAAAATCCAAACACCAAACTCATCATCGCAACTCACACCAGTGGCGGCGATGGCACTGACCGCATGGCAAATCTGAGCTTATCACAAAGTCAAGCCGAAGCGGTCAAATCTTTCTTGGTACAGCAAGGCGTTCAAGAGTCACAGCTGACACCCAAAGGCGTGGGCGACAGTTTTCCCATCTCCGACAACCTGACCGAGCTTGGTCGCTTTAAAAATGGGCGAACCGAGTTTTTGGTGTTTGATGAAGCGACCATGAGTGCTCTTAATGTGGACATGACGGCACTTGTACCACCTGCACCCAGCACTCCCATGGTCGCCCAACAGCCTGTACCCATGACCATCCAAACCGCCCCCATGCCAACGAACCTACCCGTCCAAGGCATGCCCGATGGCAACTATTTGCCCGAACCCATACAAAATACTGAGCTCGTCCAATCCATGCCTACCAATAACTATCCTGTGCAGACACCCGTTTCGTCGGCGGGCTATATTGGTGCCAACCCTCCCACCACGCCCGTGACAACGCCCACCACCACGACGCTACCTGCCGAACTCATTGAGATGAGTAACACCGCCATTAATTCAGAAGTGGGTGAAAGGATACAAAGAAGCGAGCAGTGAGCCGTCATCATCGAGCACCCCTGTTTCTGTCCCCAAACTCATCACCCTAGATGAGTTTTTGTATTTTTGATTTGTTTAAATTGTTGCTTTATTGTTCATTTTTTAATAATTCTTAAAAATACTATCGCAATTGTGACCACTTTGAAGTAAAATATTTTTACTTTTTACGGCGTGATTGAAGATGTGTTTGATGATGTCATGGACTTTGCCTGTGATGCAACATAAGATACTTCTTATTTGCACTGACAAATCAACCTCAACGATGTTGGGCATGCCAAGTCTGACTCATCACCGTTCATGCATGCACATGGGTGTGTCCTAATGACAAGCATGACGAATCACGTCCTAACCCCATGATGACACTTGACAGCATCTGCTTATGTGCTGTCTGATCATCTTTTTGATAGCCAACCCACAAACAAGGAATACCGTCGTGAACCTAATTGACCATTTACACAGCACTGTTACCCCAAAAGTTCTCTCGCTTATCCACCATCATGAGGGCGATGAGCTTGCCAAACGCAGTGCCTTGTCTGAATTTTTTGCCATTTTTGGGGGGAGATTGTCCGACCCTAATGTCTTAGCACGTGTTCGTAACCTATCTCTTGATGACGTCCAAGAGGGCAACCGTGTGTTAGAGACGATCTTCCAAGATGATGAGGGTCATTCACAAACAGCGGCATTAAGCGATGAGCTTGCCAAAGCACATCATTTACCCAAAGAGACCGTGAACGCCATCACTGCCACCTCTGCTCCTTTGGTTTATGAAGAGCTAACTTCACTGGCAGGCACCCGCTCCCTCCCTGCCTTCTTGCAAGACAACATGGGCAGTCTTGTCACCCATCTGCCTGATTGGGCACAAAAACTGCTGCCTTTGGGACTTCTGACAGGTGCTGCTGGATTCATCAATACCGCCAAAGCCAATCTTAACAAAGACATCTCTGTTGTGGATACGGTAAATGCAGCCACCACCAAAACAGAAATCGCCCAACACGTGGCAGATGATGGTCAAGCCCACCCTCATCAAGAACCCATCGCCACTCATATCAATGATCAGGTGCAGCCCATCCAGCCAGAGGCGAGTGGTTTTGCAAAATCACTTCTGCCCATCATCGGACTCATTATCTTTGCAGGTTTGGCATGGCTGTTACTCCGAAGCTGCCAAGAAAAACCCACACCGGTCGCAGCACCTGTCGCTGTCACCAGTCCAAACGAACAAACCAATAACGCAAGCATCAATGCTGCTCCTGCCACATTCAGCCTTGCCACAGATGACAAGGGCGAGGGCATTTATTCTTGCCGTGGTGAGGCAGGTGGTGAGGGTGTATTTGCCAGCATCCGTACTGCCCTATCTGGCGTCTTTGGTGTTGCAGATGACAAATGTAATCTCAATGTCGTCTCAGGCATGGCAGATACCTTGCCTGCAAGCGAACATTTGGCAGGCATTTTTGGTCTTATGAAAGGCGTGCCTAACGCTAGTGTCTCCATCACAGATAAGGTCATTCGTTTTAATGCAGCCAACCCTGATGACGTCAAAAAGCTCATTGACAACACCAAAGCTTTGGTGCCTGCTGACTTTGTGGTAGAGGCCGAGCCAGTACTGGATGTCGCCAGTGCCGTTACCAACAGCATCAGTACTGCCAAGACTGCCATCACAGAGCTGACCGACACCGCAACCGCCGATGACTTGGTTCGTGCCTTAAACTTGCAAATCATCAACTTTGCCACAGCATCTAGTGAGATTCCTGCTGAAAATAAAGAGATCCTTGATTTGGCCGCCTCAAAACTTGCTCAGCTGCCTGATGTCAAGCTAAGCATCATCGGTCACACCGATTCACAAGGTAGCCATGCATCCAACAAAACCTTATCAGAACAACGTGCCAAAGCCGTTCATGACTATTTGGTCTCAAAAGGTGTGCCAGATGATCGTTTGGAGACTTTTGGGGCAAGCTTTGACGAGCCCGTGGCAACCAATGCCACCGAGCAAGGTCGCTTCCAGAATCGTCGCATTGAGTTTGCTCTGACCAAAGACGGCGAGCCTATCGCAAGTGTCGGTTCACAGACTCCGACTGCGACCAACTCATCACTCCCAGCACAAAGTGGTCAGTAACTTTTACCATCATTCGTGCTAGGGCATGGTATAATAAGGGTTCAAATCGCATTTTGAACCCTTATTTTTTTGTCTATTTTAAACAACCATCATGCCTACCGTCGTTTTGTTCAATAAACCCTATGGGGTTCACAGTCAATTTCGCAGAGATCACGATGAGATGAGGACGCTTGCTGA
>JBHCFR010000252.1:0-4671 GCA_041801945.1 Moraxella sp.
AAACTTATGGTGCTTATGGCACTTATCGCTATCATTTTGCAGGGACGCCTGTTTATGCCAAAGGTAAATTGGGCGTGGCAAAAACTGAGGCGAAAACCAGCAGTGGCAACATTGTCCTAGATGCAGATAAGACCTCTCTTGCAGGCGGTGTTGGCATCGGATTTCAGCCAACTGCCAACTTTGGGATTGAGGCAGGTTATAACTACCTAAACTCTGATGCGAATATGTGGGGTGTGGGTGCTCATCTGGCATTCTAATCTGACCCACGATTTGCCAAAAAGACAGCCGTCAATGCACGGCTGTCTTTTTATTTGGTACATCATCAAGCTAAACAGACTATCATTACATAACGGTGACATATCAGCTTGTTTCTTTATCCGACTGACTTAATGGTTGCTTGTGCGACGACTTGACCATTTTCATGCATTTCAAGCATCAATTGTTTCTCATCGTGACAGAGGACTCGCCAGTCCCCCATGCCTTTGGGCGTGCCATTGGCGGTGACGCTGATGCATTTATTTTTTAGGCGAATCATGGGTGGGGTGTGGTTGTAAATGCTGCTTTGATTTGCTTGGGGGAGGATTTGCTCGGCGATGGTCGCAGCCTGTGAACGATGTGGTGCGACATAGCGGCAGGGCGTGCCATTGATACTGATGCAATCGCCAAGTGCATAGATGTTATCAAGGTTGGTTTGAAGTGTTTGAGGGTTGACTGTAATGCCTGTGTGTTTGTCAAAGCTAAGATTGGCAAGAGTCGGCAGGTGCTCAGAAACGACAAGCCCTGTGGCGATGATGACTTCATCGGCGACAAGAGATGATGTCGTTTGTGTGTCAGCGTCAAGTAAGACAATCTCATAACCCTCATGGGCAGCACGCACCTCTTTGACCAGCTGACCGCCAAACCAGCTGACCCCCAACGACTTGATGGCATCTAAGACACGTTCACCTGCTACGGCAGGAAGTAGGGCGGATAGGGGTAGGGGATGAATGTCAATAAGGCTCACCTGATGACCTGCCTTAATCAAATCTTCGCTTAGCTCCATGCCAATCATGCCTGCACCGATGATGACGATGTGTTTGGGGGTACTAAGACGAGATTGAAGCCTGGTAAATGAGTCTAGGTGATTGACGTCCCATACCATCTCCTTAGGAATGCTGGGAGGATAGGCAGGGCTAGCACCAACAGCCAACACAAGCTTATCATAATGTACCACGCCATGTGTGGTAGATAGGCACTGATTTTGGGTGTCGATACTGGTGACCCAGGTATGAGGCAGCAGACGCACGTTGTGATCAGAGGCATACTGCACACCTTTGGTGCGTACCAACTCATCTCGCCCCTTGTTTTGGGAGATGGAGACTGAGAGCATGGGCTTATGATAGCGATCGGCACTGTCGCCACTGATGAGGGTAATGGCGATGTCTTTGTCCAAGGCGCGCAGGGCATCCACCATCGCCCAACCTGCTAGCCCACCACCGATGATGACCACGCCACGCTCAGGAGAAAATCGGACAGCCGAGGTGGCATGGCTGACTTCTTCATGAGGTCTAAAATCATCTTTATGCACACCGCACAAGGGGCATTGCCAATCCTTAGGAAGGCACTCAAAACGAGTGCCAGCAGCCAAACCGTTTTCTGGATCTGCTAATTTTTCATCATACACATAACCGCAAGCAAGACAGACAAACTGTCGCCACGCCCCATGCTCATCAGTAGAAGTCGTTGTCATAATCATTTGTGTCCAAATTGGATGAAGGGTTGTTGATGGATAACCTGTGTCTATCTTATCAAATGTTTGCACAAAAATGTAAGAAAAATATGCTGTCAGTCCTAATAAGGGTACTTTGGCAAAAGGATAGACACCCCATAGCTAAGAGTCATATCATGATGATTTGTGTGGGGCAGACCGACATAAAACGGGGCTAAGTATGAGACACACTTAGCCCAACTCATGACATCAACGCCAGTCATGGCGACAGTTTATAATTTGCCCTCTGCGACCAACACACGAATGACTTTCTTGTCATGTTTACCTACACTGGTCTTGGGAATATCAGCCACAAATCTAAGCTCATTAGGTATGCCGTATTTGGGGATGATTTCACGCTCATAAGCCTGCTCAGCGAGTGCCAAGATGTCTTGGGGCGTGATGTCATCATGATTTGGTTTTTTGACAACCAGAGCCAGTGGACGCTCGCCCCATTTGTCATCAGGCACCCCAATGACAGCAATATCTGCCACAGAGGGGTGTAATGATAAAATGGTCTCAATTTCAAGCGATGACACCCATTCGCCCCCTGATTTGATGACGTCTTTTAGGCGGTCGGTCACTCGTACCACGCCCTTAGTATCCATGTGGGCGATGTCTTGGGTATGTAGATAACCCCCTGCCCACAGAGCATCGCCTGCATCTTGGTTTTTAAAGTAGCTTTGGGTGAGCCACGGTGCACGCACCACGACCTCGCCTGTGGTTTTGGCGTCTTGGGGCTGGGCACGACCATTTTCATCCCAAATCTGTAAATCCACCAGCGGAACAGGCGAACCTGTACTCAGGCGAATGGCTAGGGAATTCTCTATCGTCAAGGGTTCTTTTTTATCAAAAGTTGCCACCGTAATCACAGGGCAGGTCTCACTCATGCCATAGGCGGTATAGACCTGTATGCCGTTATCTAAGGCAGCTTTGGCGAGCCCTTCGGTCAGACGTGAGCCTCCAATAATCATCTTTAAGCCATCAAATCTTATGCCACGCTCTGTCGCCTCTTTGAGCATCATCTGTAAAATGGTCGGCACGCAATGAGTAAAACTTACCTTGTGCTCAATTGCCCAATCCACCAGTAAGCTTGGCACATAACGACCAGGATAGATTTGCTTTAAGCCGAGCATTGTCGCCACATAAGGGATGCCCCAACCATTGACGTGGAACATGGGGGTAATCGGCATATACACATCTGAGTAGCGAAGCCCTACTTCATCGGGGTTTAGTGCTGCCCCCATTGTCACACCCATGGCGTGTAGCACAATTTGGCGATGGCTAAAAAACACGCCCTTAGGATCGCCTGTCGTCCCTGAGGTGTAAAAAGTCGTGGCAATGGTGTTCTCATCAAAGTCTTCAAACTCAAAATGCGTGTCAGCACGACCAAGCAAGTCTTCATATTCACCAACGACAAAATCAGGAGCTGGCGTGCCATGATCGTCAAGCCAAATTAGCTTCTCAATGCTTGGCACGTCATGAATGTGCGAGCCTATCATCGGTAAGAATTCGGAGTTTAGAAGTAGTGCTTTGGGTTTGGCATGGTTTAGGGTGTAGAGGATTTTATCAGGAGACAGGCGGATATTGACGGTTTGTAGAACCAGTCCAAGCATGGGAATGGCAAAATAAGCCTCCAAATAACGATGACTGTCCCAATCCATGACCGCCACGACATCGCCACGTTTTAGACCAAGGTCAGTCAAAACATTAGCAAAGCGTTGAATGCGAACCAAAAACTCACGATAAGTAAAACGAGTCTTGTCGGCATAAAAAATCTCTTGATCAAGAGAGACCGCCTTGGCTCGGTTTAAGAGCTGTTTGATGATGAGGGGATAAGAGTAGGCATGGTCGCTGGGCTCGTAGCCGTGTGGGTACGTTTGGTTGTCCATAGGGTATCCTTACAGGTTTGTAGGTTGATGGTCATCTTTGACAGACATCAATGAAATAATGAATTGCCAGTTTAGAATACCCAAATTTAAAAAGCTTGTAAAGGTGTTTTTACAAAAAAATCCCCAACCACAAGGTCGGGGATGACATAAAGCTTGGCTAAATAAGTTTTAAAGCACAAGTTTTAAAGTGAGTCTTAGAACTTATGGCTAAAACCTAGCGAATAAACCACAGGATTGACTTCTAGTTCGCCGATTTTTGCACCATCTACCTCTAAGTCAGTTTTGAGATCCACATAACGCACGTCAGCGAATACACCCCAAGGAGAGCTTGGCTTAGAGTAAGTCACACCGACCTGAGCAGCAGGTGCAACCACCGTGTCAGCTTCTAGTTTGGCATTAGAGCCAATCAGCTCTTCCTCATAAGGAACTAGGACTGTCGCACCCAAACCGACGTTCGCACCAAAACCATTAACTTCTGGCGTGTTGTATTTTAGGGTTAGGGTTGGGGGTAGGTGCTTAAATTTAGCAACATCGGCTCTACCTGCACTGTCGCCAACGCTGACCGTGTGCTCAAATGGGCTAGCTAAGAGCAGTTCTGCTGAAAAAGGACTGTTAGCAAAGCGATAGTCAAAAGAAGGCAGAATTGCAGCTTCACTGCTTACCTCGGCGTTTGGTAAACCTGCGGCGATGTCTTTATCAGCGGTAGGATCAAGATAACCCAAGCCTGCTTTAAAGGTCAGATTGGCAGAAGCACCAACAGATAGAGCAAGAAGACTGCTTGCTATGAGTATGTGTTTTAGCATAATAATCACCTGTGTTAATGAAGTGTGAATAAAGATGTGTAAATGAGCCCATCTTTATACTGATACTATAACATGATTTTAATTCTTTGTCACGCTATTGTAACAATAATGAGATTGTCATGGGTTTGATGTCGCTCAGTGACAACACCATTATGCCCAATTGATTAGCCCTATTTCATCTTGGCTTTGCCGCCTCGGATATAAAACACTTCTTGCGAAACCCAAAAAA